>JAHEAK010000009.1:19251-21604 GCA_024642805.1 Kofleriaceae bacterium
ATCTACTGGTACTGACCAGTCAGAAATGGCTTGGCCCCATCACACCGCTTGGCGGTCTGGCCATGGCGGCCGGCTGGATAAGCTTGTTCTGGCTTGCTGCTAAGTAGCAGGCGGCTAGCAGGAGCCATCACCTCAAGGCTGCGACTCGAACTACTCGGCCGGACCGAAGACGCGCTCACTCAACTGCCGCTCGAGAAGCGCCGCCGAGATGTGCATCTGCATCAGTGACCAATCGCGATCTTTGCGACGCTCGAGCACAAAGCTACCGCGCAGGGGAATTTCCACAGCGTCACCATTGCGCTGGGTCTTTACGACCAGGTTGGCGAAGACCCAGGCCAGACGCTTGCTCGGTGCCAGCTGCAACTGAAATTCGCGCACAGCGATGCTGGCATCCGCACCAAAGCTCGCCGCGAGAGGGGCCGCGTCGACAGCTCCTTGGCCGTGAAATTCTTGCTCGGCGGCGGGCATGAGCACCAGGAGTTCTGGCACCAGCTCAGATGGCGTCCCCTGCAGCCCTTTGTTGAGCGCGCCACCGATGAGACCAATGAGGTAGGCGGAGAGCTCTTTGGCGGTGCCAAAATTGCTCTTGAAGTCCTTGCCCGCCACCAGCTTGCCCTGGGTTCGCAAGGCCACGATGTCGTCGATAGCGACGCCGTAGCTCATGTGCTCGGCCACCAGGATCCAGCGCTCGACATCGCGAACGTAGACGCCGGTGACCCGAATTGGAATGGATGCCTCGCGCCCCATGTACAGGACTCGGTAGCTGAACTCATCGTAGATCCAGCCAACGGAACCATCCGCCGACAGGTGAACATCGAGGTTCTTGCTGAGGATCCGAAGTCCATCCACGATGCGGCGCCGATACAGGCGTCGGTCCTTGTGCAGGCCTGGCGGATTGGGCCCGAGCAAGACATCGCGCGGAGTGACACCGGCGAGCTGCAAGTTGCGATCTTTGGCCACGCCGTCGAGAAGGGAATCCATGTTGCCATAGCTGAGCTGGACGTAGTTCTCGAGAACCGTGGACTCGAGACTCTTGCGCAGCTCTTCGAGCCCGAGGTTCGAATCCTGAGCGGCAGCCGCCGGCGCAATCGTCGCGGCCGATCGAGAACTGCCACCGCAAGCCATCGCAGCAACGCTCATCGTCAGAGCCAGTGGCAGGGACCAGGCGCTCGCGCTCATGCCAAAATCTCGAGATCGATCGGTTCATCGACATCCTGGACGACCGCTGCATCCTGCATCTCCACTCGCAGGACGCGGGCAGGATCCCTTCGCAGCACGCTTCTAGCGCCCTCTGCCAGGTCGCCGCAGGCGGCAAGCTCTGCCCAAACCGCGCGAGCCATCAAGCTGGGATGGCCACCCCGACCGGCAAAGCAGGGAATCACGATCGCCGCCTCGTCCGCTCTTGCCAGCAGCGTGCGCACGCTTGCTGGCGACACGGCCGGCGTGTCGACGGGCCAAAGCCAACAGTGGCTGGCGTGAAAATCGCTGAGCGCGTGTGCAAAGGCGAGCGCGATCGAACTGGCCATGCCTCGTTCCGGGGCTGGGTTTTCCAAGCACCGCAGGCCCAGGCGCTGCGCTTCTTGTCGAGTTGCCTCGCCATGCGGCTCAGCCACGACCACGCAGATCTCCTCCACATTGGCCGCACGACATGTTCGGGCTATGCATTCTAAGAATGACTCTGATCCGCGCCGAAGAATGGCTTTGTTGCGCTCGCCCATGCGAGAACCGCGGCCCGCAGCAAGAATGATGCAGGCCGTGCTCACGACGCCCTCCGACGATTTCGAAGTGCGATGAGCTCGCCCATGATGGAGACGGCAATTTCCTGGGGTGTCTCGGCGCGGATATCCAGGCCCATGGGGGCGCGCAAGAGAGCCCAGTCCTCCTCGCTGATGATCTGCTTGGCCAGAATGCGCTTCTTGAAGCGGCCGATCTTGCCGAGGCTGCCAATGAGACCGACGTAGGCAAAGTCCCTGGCGCGGGCCAAGGTCTCCTCGACGATCGCCTGGTCCATGGCGTGGTCGCGGGTGAGGATCAACAGAAAGTCGCTATTACCAATAGGGCCGAGCTGCTTCTCGACATCGTGCAGGGCAAAACTAGAAACGACCTGGTGGGCCCAGCTGACCTCATCGTCGACGGCAGAGGTCTCGTTGTCGTCGCATACCACCACGTAAAAATCGAGCAGTCTGGCCATGGGCCCGATGGCCCGCGACAGATGTCCACAGCCAAAGAGGATCAAGCGCTCGACGGGATTCAGAATTTCCCTGAACTGCATGGTAGCGCGATCGAGCCCGGCCTCGCCCAGGGCCGGCAGCAGGGACTTGCCACCGCTCTGCACATCGGTGGCGAGGCAGAC
>JAHEAK010000009.1:21614-25927 GCA_024642805.1 Kofleriaceae bacterium
CTCGGTGCTCTGCCTCGATGGCATCGAGCAGGGGCAAGAGCTCCTGGACCGGCTCGATGAAGAACTCCATGGTGCCACCACAGCACATGGCGACGTCTTGCACGAGGTTCACTTTGAAGAGCTGCGGCGGCTCCCCAAGCGCCACTGCCCGTGCCCGCTCGCTCACTTGCAACTCGACCCGACCGCCGCCGATGCTGCCGCACAGCTCGCCCTCCGCGCTCACCAGCATGTGCGTACCGGCATGCCGAGGGGTCGAGCCACTTGCGGCGACGACTGTCACCAAAGCCGCCCCCCCGTGCTCGTGCACAAACGCCCGCGCCATGGACAGTACGTTCACCTGGGAAAAGCTTAGCCGATGTGCATGCTTTGAGCCACGCTCGCCGCTGCTGGCCTGAGCAAGACCTGGTACCCTTGCTCGGCATGGTGGACTCCGTGGTACTCCGCATTGTCAGCTCTAACAACGTAGAGATCTTCCGTCACCTTGGCGCTGCGCAGCTCAAGCGCGCCCGCATCGAGCACCTGGTTGGCAGCGACATCGGCGAGCTGCGAGCACTCATTGCTGACAAGGCCCCCAATCTCGTGCTGGTCGACGCCGTCCTGGCTGATGGCAGCGGCTACGACCTGTGCCGAGAGATCAAGGCCGACCCTCGGTGCAAAGAGACCCACGTGATCATCCTGCACAGCTCGGTCATGAGCATGGACGAGATCACGAAGAGCGCCCACTCTGGCTGCGATGATGTCTTGGCTCTGCCGCTGCACGCCGACGACTTCTACTGCCACCTCGCGCAAGTGACCGGCGTGTCCCTACGCGATTCACTTCGCGTCGGCGTCGACATGGAAGTTCGACTGCGCGTCGACGAGCAGAGCAGCGCGGGCACGGTTACCAACCTCGGGTCCACGGGCCTTGGCGTGCAACTCAACAGCGAGCTGCCCCTTGGACCTGTTGCCGTGGCCATCGTGCACGAGGGAACGACCTTTGACGGCATTGCGGGCGAGATCGTCTGGTGCAACTCAAATCAGCGTGGCTACGCAGCAGGCCTGCGACTGGTTCAGGTGCCGTCACTGGCACGCGGCCTCTTGGCCAGGCTCTCGCTTTTTCACATCACGGACAACAAGCAAGGCGACGGCATCACTGTTGCCATGCAGGGCATCTTCGACGAGCAAACCGATTTTCGACCGCTCCTGACCAGCCTCGAGGGCGAGCGCTACATCGACTTCATGATGCAAGGTGTGACCTACCTGAGTTCATCGGGTGTGCGGGCATGGTGCCTATTTTTGAACGCCCTCAATCCAGAAACCGCCTACTCCTTTCGCAACTGCTCCCTGCCCTTCGCTTCCCAGGCCTCGATGGTGCCCATGACCATTGGCAGGGGCAGCGTGGTGTCCCTGCAGGCACCGTATCTGTGCGAGAAATGCGACCGCGAGGAGACGCGCCTGGTCGAGACCGCCCTCGTGAAGCGAACAGACGGATCACTTTTACCGCCCGCCCTGCACTGTCATGTGTGTGCGAGCGCTCTTCTCTTCGATGACTTACCGGAACGCTACTTTGCGTTCTTGAACGACTAGGCCCTGGTTACAGCAATGGAGGAACAATGAGCTTTTTGAGAAAGATGTTCGGCGGTGGTGTGGACGACAAAGATCCCAGGCGTTTCCTAATCGAAGCGATGCTAGCGGCGATGGGCGCTGACGGCGAAATCACCGGCGAGGAGATTGAGACGCTCGAGCAGACCCTCGAACGAAATGAGCTCTTCCGCGATGTCTCGACCGACGCTCGAAGCCGTCTCATCGACATGGGCGCCGACGCAATTCGCGAGGCCGGTGGCGGCAACAAGCGACTGGGCGCCATCGCGGCCGGTCTCAAAGGCCGCATGCATCAGCAGATGGCCTACACCATGGCCTGCGAGATTTGCGTCGCCGACGGCGAGATTCCAGAGTCTGAGATTCGCTTCCTCGACGGCCTGCAAAAGGCGCTTGGCCTCGATGACGAAACCGCCAAAGACCTCTTCGATGGCGCTCGCTCGGCAACCGGTCTGCAAACCGTCGAGGAGAAGGCCACTGCAATGCGCGAGCTGATGCCGCGCTTCGTCGACTGCATGGCCCTGATGGCGGCCGCCGATGGCGAGATTCACGATGAGGAATTGGTCGGCGTGCGAGCGGTGCTGGCCAGCATCCCCGATATGTCAGTGCTCAGCTCTGATGAGCTCAACGATGCCATCGTCGACTCCTTCGATCGCGTCAAAGGCCGTGATCTCAACGAGGCCATTGTCGAGGCTGCTCAGGTCATCTCGATGCCGACCGATCGCTACTGGACGGCCGTTTACATGATGATCATCTGTCTTGCCGATGGCAAAGCTGACTGGCGCGAGGTCGCCTTCCTCGGCACGACGCGAGACGCCTTTGGCCTCACCGACGAGCTCATGGATCACGCGATGCAAGCGGCCGCGCACTTTCCCGCCACCGAGCTTGGCGGCGAGCTACCCGTGAGCTGAGAGCAAGCGCTAGTGCAGGCTGAGCAGGTGTCTTACCAGCTCAGCAAAGCCGGCGCCCTCATGGGCGTCGGTTATGTACTTCGGCTTGTGCGGTAGTTCTGACCAGCGGCTGGCCACATTGGCCACGGCCACCGATTTGGCAAAGCCGCCAAACATGGGCGCGTCGTTGAGTGAGTCACCTACAAAGACCATCTCGTCGATGGACTGGCCAGGAAAGAGCTCGGCTATCACGGCTTGCGAGGCACTGAACTTGTCGACACCGGGCGGGCCGAAGTTTACGTGCACCGATGAGCGCGAAGCGTTGAGACCCTGCTGGTGCAACAAGCTCACGATCTCGTCCGCCGTGTGCACGTCGAGTCGCTGATCCTCGTTCCAGTCGATGGCGAGATCGAGCTCGCGATACTTCGAGTCCGCAGACAAGAGTGCATCGGAGAAGCGAGAACTCACCAGCTCCGCGGCAGCGCCCATGCGCTTTTGCCATGACGCCAGCTCCACCTCTGGAACCCCGAAGAGCTTGCGAAAGCCACCAGCCTTGGGCAGGAAGCTAACCGCTCCGTTCTCTGTAATGGCAGCAGCGAAGGGCAGCACGCTTGCGAGGGCGTGTCCCCAACCTGCCGGTCGCCCCGTGACCAGCACCACCGGCAGTCCTGACTCGAACACATCGCTCAGCGCATCGAAGGTCTGCCGCTCGAGCCGACCAGCGCTTGTCATGGTGCCGTCGAGATCCGTAAAGAGAGCTCGCACGGGGCCGCGAAGTTGCGCAACAGGCTCGGCTAGCGGAGTCATGCTCCAACCTTACAGCCGCAGCCCACGCGCACGCGAATCGACTCAGGCGATCAGCTGCAGCGCCGGCCTGCCCATGGACATCGGCAGACTCTGGTGACGCTGACGTCCCAACCAGATTTGCAAATCGTCGTTGTTGAGGCGAACGATGCCGCCCACTTTGAAAACCGGAAGCGGATCGTTGCCGCGGCGAGCCATGTACCGGCACCACCTCTCCGAGCGCTGCATTTGATGGGCGATGCCTTTCCAAGTTTCGTAAAATTCGTTCATGGTGCTTTCCTTTGCGTGAGAACCTGTGAAGCCTTTGTGCACCTGCCGTGCCGCGCGAAAAGTGGGCAAAGCCGGGCGCTAAGCGGGTGAAAACAGGAAAGCGGTGTCAGCCTTTTGCCAGGCGGGGGTGTTGGAGCTTTAACAGCCCACCAGGTCTGTCAGCCGGGCGCCCCCCTGATGCCAGCACTGAGCCCGGATCAGCAAAGTGAGCCTGTCGGCTGGCTCTGGGCCGCATGGCTAGCTAAGCTACAGCCTATGCACGTGAAATTGCTCCGCGTCCTCGTGATGGCTACCGTCGCCTGCACGGGCGCCAGCGTGGCGGCGGCCGGGCCGTACAAAGGCGAGATCTTTCCGCTATCAAAGGTGAAACGCGGCCTAAAGGGCTACGGAATGACCACGATGAAGGGCACGACGCCCGAGCGCTTCGAATTCGAGGTCATCGGCGTCAATCGCAACTTCCTACCCAAGATGGACATCATCCTGGTCAAGTCTGACGACCCGAAGGTGCAGATCTCGGGTTTCTGGCAGGGCATGTCGGGGAGCCCGCTCTACATCGACGGCAAGTTGACCTGCGCCTTTTCCTACGGCTTCCGCTTCAACAAGCTGGCCATCGGCGGCTGCACGCCCATCGCCTATATGCAGGCCGAGGGCTTTCAGACCCGGCGTGGCGCCAAGAACGCCCTGCCCCGCACTGGCAAGGTCAGCAGTCTTTCCAAGGCAGCGCCGCGCAGTGCCGCCAGCCTCGCCGAGTGGCTCAAGATCGTCCCCGAG
>JAHEAK010000010.1:0-4371 GCA_024642805.1 Kofleriaceae bacterium
CTTGGCGTTCAAGAAGGCGTGCATGGCCTCGAGGGTGCTTGGCATGTTGGCGCCTTCCGCCACGCAAATGCAGCCATTCTTGATCAGGGTTTCGGCATCGCCTTTGTCGAGCTCGTTCTGCGTTGCACACGGCAGGGCGATGTCACAGGGCAGGCCCCATGGTCGCTTGTCGGCCAGGAACTCCGCACCGAACTTGTCCGCGTACTCGCTTATGCGACCACGACGCACCTCTTTGAGGTCTTTGATGAACTCGAGCTTCTCTTGGGTGATGCCGTTCTTGTCGTAGATGGTGCCACTTGAGTCGCTGAGGCTGACAGGCGTGCCTCCGAGCATGATGACCTTTTCGGCTGCGTAGGTGGCAACGTTACCGGAGCCGGAGATCGCAACGCGCTTGCCGGCAACCGACTCGCCCCGAGTGCTGAGCATGTCATGCACGAAATAGACGGTGCCGTAACCGGTCGCTTCTTTGCGAATCAAGCTGCCGCCGTAGTCCAGGCCCTTGCCGGTGAGCACGCCGACGAAGCGATTCTGCACGCGCTTCCACTGGCCAAAGAGATAGCCAATCTCGCGGGCGCCAACGCCAATGTCGCCAGCAGGGACATCGACGTCTTCACCGATGTGTCGGCTGAGCTCGGTCATCATCGACTGACAAAAGCGCATTACCTCGCTATCGGACTTGCCCTTGGGATTGAAGTTTGACCCACCCTTGCCGCCGCCCATGGGTAGGCCGGTCAGGCTGTTTTTGAAGATCTGCTCGAATCCGAGGAACTTCAGCACCGAGGGCGTGACCGATGGATGGAAGCGAATGCCGCCCTTGTACGGTCCGATGGTGTTGTTGAACTGGACGCGCCAGGCACGGTTGACGCGGCAATTGCCGGCGTCGTCTTGCCAGGACACGCGAAAGCTTACGGTTCTATCGGGCTCTACCAGGCGCTCTAGAATCATCGCCTCCTGGTATTTCTTATTGTCCATGACAGTCGGCATGACCGTCTCGACGAACTCCTCTACGGCTTGGTGAAATTCAGGCTCATGAGGATTGCGCTTCTTGAGCCCCGCCATGAACTTGGCGACGTTTTCTTTTGGGGTACCTGATAGGTGCATGGCGCTACTTTACTTGCGTCCACGGCCAGGACGCTAGAGGCGCTGCCCGCATCCGCAAGGCCCGCCCCTGCGATACAGGCGTCCCTTTACCTACAAGCTCTTGCTGCTGACGACCAGTTCGTCGCTCCGAGGCGGCGACCAGGAGTGTGCGCGCTCGATGTAGGGCACGCCAATCGACTCTAGGAATTTTACCGGCGGATGGCCGCCAATCATCGCGAAGATCACGTCGTTAGGCACCGTCGTGAGTTGGTTGTTCGTGCGATCTTGGACGGTGGCGCTCTTCTCGTCGACGGCCGATACGGCGGTGGACCAGAGCGCGGTAACTTGACCACTATCGATGGCGGCCGAAATCAGTTCGAGATTCTTGGGCTTTACGCGATCGAACTTGGCGGTCCGGCAGCTCAGGTAGACCTTGTTGCTGTCTTTGAGAGCCATGACAACTTCAATGGCCGAGTCAGTACCACCAACCACCAGCACGTTCTGGCCTTGAAATTCGTCTGGGTCGACCAACGAGTTGCGCACCTTCTCGAGATCCTCACCCTCGCAACCGAGCTTGCGCGGGTTGCCCATGGTGCCGATGGCCAGAATGACGCGGGCGGCCGTGAAGATTTCGCCCGGCTGTCCCTTGGGATCCGAGACGGTGATCGTGAAGAAGTCGCCTGTCTTCTTTACGTCAGTGACGTCCTGTTGATAGCGGATCGGCACTTGTGCCTGCTGCACCTGGTTTTGCCAGTGCGCAAGCAAGTCCTCGCGATTGGTATCCCAATGGTGCAGATGGCCGAGCATCTCGACCTGGTTGGGCTCGGCCATGACCGGCTTGCCCTTGTGGTAGTAGTTGCGGATCGTCCACGAGAAATCGCGTTGCTTCTCGAGGACGACATAGCTTAGGCCCATCTCTGTGCAAGCGAGGGCGGCGCTGAGGCCGGCGGGACCGCTGCCGGCGATGACCACATCATAGGTCGCCCCCAAGCTCTGGCCGAGACCTGCACGCAGACCGTTAGCCTGGGCGTGGTGCATGACGGCGGTTCCGACGTTGGAGGCGTTCTTGACCTGCGGGGTGCCCGCAACCTGCCCAATCAAGTACATGCCTTTGATGGAGGTCTGGTACCAGGCATCCACATCGGGCATCTTAATAGACGGTGGTGGCTTGTCGGCATCATGCATGCGCAGTGCATCGAAGGCGCACGCGACCTCGCAGCGCTTGCACTGAATACAGGCGTCGAAGTTGACGACCGTCGACTTGTGATTGACGAGTTCGAGTACCGAGGCCGGGCACGCCTGCACGCACAAGCGACAGCCCACGCACTTGTCGACATTGATCGAGTGCACCAGGCGCTTGACGGTCTCCACCGGATACTCGTTGAGCTTCTTGACCATGGTAGCGGCCTCTTTCTTGCGACGACCTCGGCGGAAGGCCGCGACCAAGAATAGAGGCGCGATGAGCACGGCCAGGTAGCCGCCCGCGACAGAAGCCGATCGGCCGGTGCTTGGCGGTGTGCTGGCAGGTGCAAGCGAGGGATCGCCAGCTGGCAGGCGAACCAGTTGGGCACCGATCGCGTGCTCCTGCTCGTGGCAGGACAGGCACTGGCCATCAAGGGTCTTGCCTTCGGGTGCTGTGTGGCAGCGGAAGCAGGACTTGCCCGGATCTGCTTCTTGATCGGTGAGCGCACCGCTGGCGTCGGCGGCGCCATGACAGGCACGACAGCCAAGCTCCTCACCGCTCGCTGTGTTCGGCAAGCTCGCGTGGGTGATGTGAAGGTCGCGCTGACTCAGGGAGAACGAGGACAGCTTGGGGCCGTCGATGAGGCGAATATCCGGTTTTGAGAAATCGCGATCGCCGTGTGGATTCGGATGGCACGCGGCATCACTGCAGCTCTTGGTGGCGCCCAGGAGATTGGGCGGCTGCCCGTGCGGCGCTCGTGGCTGCGCGGTGTGCTCGGAGTGGCAACGCGTGCAGTCGGCACCGGGGCGATGTCGCTCGGAAGCGCCAGTGGCTGTGGAGGCCAGGAGGTGCTGTGTGCGGGTAGTGTCAAAGCCCTCGTGGCAGGTCGTGCAGTTGGCAACACCGCCCTTGCCCGTCTCGTGACAGGCACGGCAGTCGCTTGGCAGACCGTGATCCTCGGCCGTGCTGACGAAGCGCTTGCTCGAGTGCACCGCCGAGAGTGGATGGTTGACGAGATTGCCGGTCGTGTCCTTGATGAAGACGAAGGCGAGCAATGCCAGGGAGGCGACAACGCCAATGGCTATCATCGGCCGCACCGCGGCATTGCGCTCGAGATCGGAGCTCGGCCGCCACGCGGGCGCTCCCTGATGGAAGCTGTCCTTGCGCTCCTTGACCAGTGCCTCGACGTTGGGCACATCCATGCTGAACATGGTCTTGTAGGCCCCGCCGCTGCCCTTCTCGGCCGCGTCCACTTCGGCCTTGCCGAGATCGAAGCTGGTCTCACGTGCCACCTGCACGGCGGCGCGCGCCATGGCCTTGTCGATGACGTCGAGCGTGCAGCGCTCACCGCGAATACTCACGTCGATCAGGGTTTGACCGACTCGAATGACTTGCCCACTCAGTAGTTCGTCGTTGATGACGCGACGATCGTTGACGTAGGTGCCCTCTTTGGAGGCGTCCTCGATGAAGAAGCCGTCGCGATAGGCGATGCGACAGTGCACGGCCTCGACCCGCACATCGTTCTCGATGAAGAGATTGCACTGCGGCGAGGAACCTATGGTGAGCACGGGAATGCTCTCGACCGCTCCGCCCAAGACGAACTTGGGATTGCTGGCGACCTGGTATCCGCCCTCGGCCATGACCAGCTCACCGAGCAAGGTGGCGCCGCCGTCGGTGGGAGCCACACCACCCGCAACACGGAACTCGGCGATGCTGTCGCCGAAGGTGATGAGGTCGCCGGTATGGAGCTGTTTGGTCTCGGTCAGGCGCTCGCCGTTGAGCAAGGTGCCGTTCGCCGACTGCAGATCGGTGACGTGATACTGGTTGTCGATGCGGGTGATGCCGAAGTGGATGCCCGAAATGCGAAGGTCACCAAGAGTGACGAAACAGCTCGGTCGGCGCCCGAACATCTGCTGATCTTGACTGAGTTCGAACTCCTCGCCCGCCCGCGAGCCGGCCAAGAATGCGATGCGCGCCAGGACCGGGCTGCCCTTGGAGGCGCCGCCACCGCTGTAGCCCCAGTCGTACTCGGAGTCCTCCTGGCTGTTCTCAGCATCCACCAGGTAGCGCAGCTCGCTCTTGCCGATGTGAATGACATCGCCGTCGAG
>JAHEAK010000010.1:4381-7920 GCA_024642805.1 Kofleriaceae bacterium
TGGTTGGAGACGCGCGTGCCGTTGATCCACGTGCCGTTGGTCGAGCCCTGGTCTTCGACCACAAAGCCCATCGCCGTGCAGCGAACTACCGCGTGGTACACCGAGACATCCGGATCGGAAAAATCCAGTGAGTTATCCGGCGCGCGGCCCAGCGAGACCAACTCTTCGCTGAGCACCATCTCACGACCGGAGCGCTCCCCAGAGACCAGGAGCAAGCGAGCGTTGCACGGTCGAATCTCGACTTCCGTGGCTCCGATTTGAAAGCGATCTTGCGAGCTGAGCCGCGCGGAGGTTTGCCCGGCAGCCACGTTGAGCTGCACACCGTTGACGAAGAGATCGACGGGCTTGCCTGCGGTCTCGATGACAAAGGTGCCAGCCGAGGCCGCCTTGAGCACACAGTGCGCGTCAGCCAGGTTCGGATCATCGAAGCCAATGTCGCAGGTGTTGGCGTCGCGCCCGATGAGTATGCGTTTGCTGGCAGTGACCAGCTCGCGACCAGCCCACGGACCGCGATGGATGATGAGCTTGAGCATTAGCCGATCACCATCAACATGGCGGCAATATGAGCGACCAGGAAGACCACCAGCATGCCGGTAATGGCCAGGTGGGCCACGAGCCAGCTCTTGAGGCGCCGGTGCAGGCGAATCTGCGCGCGTACGTCGCCGAGCACACAGAGGTCGGAAACCAAGCGCTCCAAGGTCGGTCGCGAGCGAGGATCCGCCTGATCGAGCTGAACCATCTTGCGCACGTCCGAGATGAGATGCGAACTCTCGAAGCTCTTGTGCAGTCTCTTGGAGAAGCTCGCCGCGCTTGGAGCCACCGAGCTAACCAACTGCTGCAGCTTGCTCGGCAAGGAGGAGCTGAGCTCCTCGACCGAAGCACTCAATGTAATTTCTTCGCCGAGAAGGTCCTCGATGAGCTTGGCTTGCCCGGCCTTCTCGAGGCGCGTTAGCTGCGATGGCACGACCATATAGATGTACTGGCCAAGCACGCCGGTGAGCACTTCCAGGGCAAAGAGCAGCAGGAGTAGCGAGGTCATGATGCCGGTGATCTGGAAGCCCGCGTGCGCAAGCGCCGCCACGAAGCCCACCACGCCAATGACCATGTGAAATTGCGTCCACCACTCGATCGGACCGGCGCCGATGTTGCGCAGCTTCTTGCGGGCACCGTAGGCGAGCGCCGCACCGATGAGGCCGGCGGCAACGATGCCGTAGATCAGACCAAGTGGCGTGCCACCATTGTGGGGTCCGGGGCTGGCTAGATAGCTGGTCATGATGCCGCCAAGACCCAGCAAGCCGAAGATCATCGATACGTAGATGAAGACCGTCGAGCGAGGTTTAACGCGCTGCTTGCTCGTGTGCTTGGAGGCAGCTTCTTTCATGCGCAGGTGCGCCTGCTGCTCGGCTGACATCACCACGCTCAGCTCGTCGAAGTAGCGCAGAGGGTCGACGCGCAAGATGGCGCCGCGAGGGCACTCGTGCACGCAGTTGGAGTAGGTGTGGCCGCGGCAGAGATTGCACTTGATGGCCTTCTTGGTGACGCCATCCTTTTGCTCACTCTCGGGGAGTGGCCGCATCGAGATGTTGCCGTAAGGGCACTTGCGTGCACAGTTGTCGCAGCCAATGCAGTTGTCGTTGATGCCGACGTCACCGTCGGGGTAGCGCTGAATGGCACCTGTTGGGCAACCAATCATGCACTCAGGATCGCGACAGTGACGACAGGAGCCGGGCACCAGGATGTGCTCGTGCTTCTTGGACTCGAGAGACTGACGACGGCGGAAGATAGGTCCTCGACGAGCGAGACGCGTGTACTCGTGTCGCGAGTGGCAGCCGCGCACGCAGTTGCCGCAGCGAACGCAGCGGTCGAGATTGATGATGAGCAGGGACTCGGCTTCGACGCCTTCCTTGAGAATGCTGGCGGCAAAACCCATGACGGTGTTGCCGTTGGCATTCATGTCCTCGCCCATGATGCTCTTGCCGAACTTGGCGTAGACATCCGGGTGGGTCTTCTCGAGTGCGTCGACCGCAGCGCGATCGAGATAGATGAGCTCGGCCTGACCAAGGGCGACCAGATCGTAGCCGCGACGCGGGCCGTCGCCGATGCCGACCAGGTCGTGGGTGTTGAAGTAAGCCAGGATGGACAGCGCGCCATCGCTGCCAGGTCGCACGGCCTTGAGCACACCGTCCTTGACGATCATCACCGAGTCAGAACTGTCGCCAAGTCGGCACACCAGATCGTTGCGTGCGAACTTGCGCATGCGCGCGCCCTCGATGAGCTTGCCGAGGGCTTCGGCCGGCAGCTGCCCGAGAAAGTCGTGCATGTTCAGATAGGTCGTGATGGCGCGCGAGTGATAGATCTTCTCGAGCCCTGCGAGGGCATCGCCATGGCGACGTGCGAGAAGATCGAAACGCCGCTTCTCGACTTCGAGGAGCGTGCTCTTCTGCTCGCTGACCACCGTTGCCGAGCGCTGACCGCGACCGAGCAAAGCGAACTCTCCGAAGAATTCGCCGACCTGCCCGAGTCGACCGAGAGCGCGGTTGGAGCCGTCCTCCATCTTGGCCGAGATCGCGAGGGAACCGGCAATGATGATGAACATCGAGTGGCCAAAGTCGCCCTGCTCAACGACCGATTGCCCGGGCTGATATGTGCGCACGACCGAACTCTCGATGAGGATCTCGAGTTCTTCATCGGGCACCTGCGACAAGAAGGGTACTTGTTTGAGCAAACCCGGCTCTGGTCTACCGGAACCCCCGTGCGCGTGCGAAACAGCCATGGACGTTGGCGACGCTAACATAGTTAAATGAGCAATGGTGCGAGGGCGGTGCTCATTACCGGCCCCCAACTTTCGCAAGCTTCACTTCCATTCCCACACCAAGGTGTGCGTATCATCGCGGCAATCATGGCGCGGCATTCCAAGTGGGCCCGGCGACTGGCGGTCCTTGCGGCCTTCATCGTCCTCGTGACGATTGTCGCTGGCAAGAGCCGAGCAGACGACAAACTCGCGCCCGCCGCCAAGACACGCGTGGGCTTTGACCACCTCGCCCACGCCATGCGATTCGACATGAAGGCGTGCGCGAGTTGCCATGCCAACAGCGAAGCCGATCGACCTCCGCCGACCACACGCGGTCACGCCCCGTGCATGACCTCGGGTTGTCACATCGACCAGTTCTTGAGCACGGGACCGCGCACCAAGAAAGACGATCTTCCTACCTACAAAGCGGCCGCAAGCTTTTGCGCCACCTGCCACAAGAGCGCGGATGGTTCGCCGCCAAATCGCTTTGCTAAAGCCAAGGCCGATGCTCTCTTCGAGAACAAGCTCGGCGCCAACTATCATGTTGAGATGAATCACCAGCAGCACAGCGAGCGCACCGCCTGCTCTACCTGCCACAAGGTGGATGCGACCACGTTCAAGCTGGTTGCGGGCGGCCCGAGCCACGCCCAGTGCGCCACCTGTCACAAGGATAGCGATGAGCCCATGACAGCTTGCGCCAGCTGCCACGAAACGCCCGGCCCGAGTGAGTACTTCACGGCGACACGCA
>JAHEAK010000010.1:7930-25887 GCA_024642805.1 Kofleriaceae bacterium
GTGTGCAACACCGAGACCGAGGATGGACGTCCCTGCTTTCGACACGAGCGCACGGAGCATCGCTTTCTCCCCGATCAAAGCCAGCTGGAGTGCTCGAGCTGCCACTTCATGTTCAAACAGAAGAAGCACCAGGGCATGAGTTACGAGTCGCTCAAAGACGTCAAGGCCGCTCCCATTATGAACAACAAGCGCGACCTGGCCCACCAGAGCTGTGGTGTCGGCGGATGCCACAAGCGCGACGTCGACGACAGCATGGGCACGGCACGCTGCACGCAGTGCCACTCGGCCAAGTTCATGGCCAATAGCCTGGCGAACTGATTCGAAGGAATGTTCTACGTCTTGCTAGGCGCTGGCGTGGCCGCACTCGGATGGATTTCCGTATTGGCGACCCGTCATCTGCGCGCAGACGACGAGAATGCCGATTGGCGACAACTGCAACGCACCCGCGAGCAGGTACTCGCCGAGCTGCAGGAGTTCTTGCGCGCCCTACCAAGCCAGGCTCCCGATGCCGCACACCCGCCCAACGCACACGCCAGCGCCGCCGAGATTTACGGTCTCATCAACGCCGGCAAGAGTGAAGAAGCGATTGCCAAGGCAGAACTGGTGATGGCGAAGGAAGCACAAGACCCATGGGCACGCATGCTCTTGGTGGCGGCGCTTCGATCACACGGAGATCACGGGGCGGCCTCGGCGCAGTTGGGGGCAGCCGAGAAGCTGGGTGCATCGGGCAGCCTCTTTGCGTATCTAGAAACCCAGCTCGAGATAGAACAATACCTAGCTGGGGCCGGCAAGAGCCCACAAAACGCCATACTCGTGCCCATCGAAATGCTCGCTCTCGAGCTGCATACGCGCCTGGGTAGCACCGGCGATGCCAGTGCCCTCTGGCTACCTGGAGAAGGTGGGCAGAGTGGAGACGGCGGTGAGGTGTCCAGGGATGAAGCTAGAGACTTCGTGCTGGCTCACTTTGGAGGCTACTACCGACTCATCCGCACCATGATCGCCAGCCAGCGAGAGGAGGAGTACAGCGATGCCCTCTACCTGCTTGCCCGTCTGGCCATCAAGTGCGGCTTCTCGGAGGAAGGCGGCGGGCTTCTCATGTCCTTGGAAGAGGCCATGAAGCACAGCGCGCTGCACAAGAGCTACCTGCGCGATCTTGGCCTCTTGCGAGGCGAAAAGCCCATCGCCAAAGAAGAGAGCAAGAGCGATGGCAAGAAGGTCATCAAGCTCAAGGTCCTCAACTAGGGTCGCGAACAGATATACGAACTTTTCCTATGCCGCAGGTGCCTGGCGAACGCGACTGGCACGCAGCGCATGCAAATCATCGAGATAGGCGTCGGGGACCTCGTCGAAGCGAACCCCGTAGCCTCGGCCCGCCTCCACTCTGACGATGACGCCGGCCAGTTCGTACTCGACCAGGCTCCAGTCCTCTTCCCCTGGCAGTTGCATGCGCAAGCGCAGCCGGGTGCCGATGTCCAAGGGCGCCTGCGAGACGAGAAAGGCCCCGGTGCTACTCAAATTCCGGGTCATGACCACGACGAGCTGCTCGTCCATGAGGAGCTCGGCACGCACTGCGATGTGGACATCGAGGAGCGCTTCGATGCGCTCGGCACCTTGCCTGTCCAGCGGCCGCACCAGTCCCTCTAGCTCCTCCTCGATGTCCTCGAGCGCCGCCTCTTGATGGCCGTGCCCACCCGGCGTCTCGACCTCGACCTCTGGGTGGCGCGCCAAGACTTGTTCCCGCAAGGCCTCGAAGGTGGCGACGGTGCGCTGCAGGGCCTGGTCACCCGCGGCCAGGGCGATGCCTGTATTGACGATCCACATGACCTCGTCGTCACTGCGCGGATGAGCGAGTGCCTGGGCAAGCAGGCGCACGGCGTTCGGCATGTTGCCGGTCCTCGAGTGCTGCTCGACGATGACACTGAGCATCGCAATCAAGCTGACCTCGACTTCCAGCTCCTGGGCGTAGATCGACAACACGCCTTCCTGCAAAAGACGCAGGCCCAGGCCCTGACTTCCAACCTGGTCCGCCAGGCGCGTACCTGCCCTGCGATAGACATCGATGACATCGATGGGATCTGCCGAGCTGTCTGCGCGGATGCGATACATGTTGCTCAGTCGCCGCCAGTCCTGATCTTGGATCCAGCGATCCTCGAGCAAGGCGAAGGCGCTCTCGTTGAGCGGCTCGGCGTCGAAGGCGCGCATCAGAAGTTGCAAGGTGTCCTCGTTGCCGGGCACAAGTCGAGATAAACGCGCGGCACGCAGCAGGAGTGCGGCACCAGCTGGTGGCTCCGATGAATGCGCGGCCCGCTCGAGCTCACGAATCTCGTCCTCGGCGTGGGTGCAATCACCGGCGGCTGCCCGAGCCAGCGCCACGATCGACGCATCGTCGGGGCCGAGCTCGACGCATTCGGCCAGAGCGCGCGAGGCCCGCTCTAGGGCGCCCGCATCGAGCAGAGCCATGGCCCTTGCCACCAGGGCTCCTGGCTCGCCGTGGACAGCATGGGCCAGCTGGGCGAGTTCCGCGACCAACAGAAAATCACCAATTTCTAGCGCCAACTTGCCAGCGCGACGCACCCAGCACAGATCGCCTGTCTCTCGGTGAATCCAGCGACACAGCTCGATAGAGAGTTTGCGATCAGGAACGACCGAGTCCACCAGCTCGAGCAACGACATGGCGTCGGCGAGCGTGCACTCCTCTCCACCAGCGATCGCGTGCACCCGCTCCGCCAGGGGCTCATTCCAGTCGGCTCCACTCCACAGTTGCGCGCGTACTTCATCCACGATTTACAAAGCCGGCTAGGTGTCACTCAAGCCGGCAACGACGGCACTCTTGAGCTGCGCGTAGAACGCAATTTCACATTCCATGACGTGCGTGGGATCGCCTACCTCGCGATAGATGCTGGCATCGACCAAGAGGTCGCACACGCGGTCGGAGGTAACGATGGCGGTCTCGAATCCAGCTTCGATGAAGAGCAAGAGCAGCGACTCATCCGAGCAGGCCGAAAGCCGGCATTGTGCGTCCTTTAGCAAACGAGCGTGCTCGTAGAGATTCTCCGCGCTGCATGCAACCAGGTCTTGCTGGGCAGCATAGACCTGCACCGGTGACAGTCCAGTGGCGACACGCGCGTCAAAGTCGCGATAGCAGTCGGCAAAGGAGCTGCGCTCACTCTCGAGCTGCCAGGCGGTGCGCTCGCCTGCAAAGTCGACCAGGGCGCCAATCGCCTGTGCCAGCGCGCGCTCGCGAAGCACCTGGCACTGCGCGAGGCTCAGCGCCAATTGGTCTGCAGGCAAAAGCGAGGCAGCGCCGATGTCGGAACACAAGGAGGCGTAGCGATACTCGTCGAAGACCGCGAAGATTTCGTTGATGCTACGAGCGCGCTCTGGACGCACCAGGTTGTCCTCGATGCTAACGACCGCGCCGTCGTCGACTTTGGCGAGGCATTCGAGGTAGTCGTTCTCACTGGCCAGCCTCTCGGCGAGCGAAGCCGTGCTGAGGGCGAGAGCCTCGCCATGGCTCTGATCGCAAGCCAGAACCGCCAAGGCGTGCGGGGTGAGCTCGCCAACCGGATCGTCGCACTTCCCTGACTGGCAGTGTGGCTCGGGCTCCGGAACGACGTCAGCGCAGGCCGCGAGGGCTAGCGCAAATGCGCACAGCCACAGGCACGAGCGGGGCGGTGACACGAGTGACATCGACGCATAAGGATAGCATGTGTGGTGCTGCGCTTGGCTGGCAGCCGGCATCGCAAAAGCGTGAGATTGCTAGCGATGTAGGAAGAGAGCGAGTGTGTGCTCTCGTGTGCCATCGCAGCTACTGCTCACGACTATGGGCCAAGCCTTTGCGGCAGAGGGCCATTTGCTCGTGATAGAACCCTGGCAGTGCGACAGACAGGAGAGCCACGCAGGGGAGCGCGCATTGCCGCTAGTTTTTGGGTAGGCATCGAGGGCATCGACAGCCAGCCCAGCCTGCGCCAGGGCAATCTCAGCGCCTCGGGCATGTACTTTGAGACGGTGAGCGAAGTGGGTCCATCCGGATCGGTGCAGTTTCTCCACCTCGAATCCGAAGACCGCCGCGTCATCGTGCAAGTCCTGGCACGCATCATTCGGGTCACCAACATCGACGACCTTGTGCATGGCAGATCCATCGGGCTTGCACTCGAGTTCATGCCCGCCACACAGGAAGGCCGGAAGAGCCTCGAGCGCTTGGTTCGCCACGTCGTCGAGTGCGGTCTTCGCCAAGAAGGCGTTGTCGATCACGCCTTCGATGTGCAGCTGAGCGGCGAGCATCAGACCGACCGCACCACCCTGCAACATCTGAGCGTCCAGAAGCTCGTGCTCGAGACCGATTGGCGTGCGCAGGTTGGTGACCAGTTGCAGTTTCAGATCAGCGGCTCTGCTAGCCGTGGTGGCACCCTACCCCTCGATGGCCTGGTCACGGCTGTCAATCCCGCGGAAGAAGGCTATCGCGTCGAGGTTCGAGTCACGGGCCTGAGCCAGCCACGCGGCGAGGCGCAGCCGCAAAATCTCAGTGTCTTCACCGAGCTCATCGCGCATTCCAGCGACGACTTCGAGTTGCCGGCACCCGAGCACCTGAGCGGCGTGCTCTCGCGCATCAAGCCGCCTACCCTGCTCGGGCTGATGGAGCTTGAGCGCTTCTCGGGAGAGCTGCGCTTTAGCAATGAACAGCGGCAAGAAGTCTGTCTCTACGTTCGCGACGGGCGCCCCGTGGATGCTCTCGGCGATCCGAAGCTCGGCAGCTCTCCGCGGGAACTCATCGCGGCGATGATGAGCTGGACCGAGGGGCAATTTAATTTCTCACTGGAGTCAGTGGAGCGGGAAGACCGATTGGGGACCAGCATGACCAGCCTTGTCCTCGACCTGGCCAGGGAAGAGGACGAGGCCAGCCAGGAGATCGACATGCGCCCAGAGGGTGGCGATTTCTTCTAGCGGTCGAACCGCCTTACCTCCGAAATCTAAGAGGATTTTTTCGGCTCCTGGCCAGTTCCCCCTGCCTTTAGGGTTTACCCCGAACGCGAATCGGGCAACGCTCCGGTCACTCTATTGGGGGATAGAAACGAATGAGAAGAGAAAGCACCGACTCGGGCGAGAGCCAGAGACCACAGTGGAGCCCGGCGGGAGCCGGCGCGTCGGCACAAGCAACAGCGCCTCGCCTGGCAAGGCTCGCGCGCCCCGCTGGCCACAACCCTCGCCCTCTTGCTCGCGTTCCTCGATCGAGTGTCTCTCCGCCCGCGTCGGCGCAGGCCACGCAGCTGTCGCCAACTCCTATCTTTGAAGACGATGTCGAGCTCTTGGAAGACAGCGGACTGCTGACCCTCGAGCCAGATCAAAGCGCGCACATCGAAGAGCTCAGTGCGAGCTTTCTGATCGACGAGGAGGCTCGTGCGATCGTGCCCAGGTTGGCACTGCCTCCCAAGAAGCGTGACGATGTCGATGACATTGATGAGCTGCCAGCCAACGAACTTGCCTTCGTCGAGACCCGCGGTGAGATCAGCGCTGGCCCCAAGGCGCTTCCCACTGTCACCAAGGGCCCAAAGGTTAAACTGGTGAGCTTGCACGAGCAGGCCCTTGCCGATGGCATTGCTCACTACAGCGATGGCGTACCTGCCCACGACCTGGCGCGAGCATCGCAGATTTCACATACCCTGCGTATTCGGGCCACGAGCGCCACCGTGCGCGGCTTGAGCATTCGGACGCTGAGCATGGGTTTGGCGCTTGTCTGTGGCCTGGCAGTCGCCGCGTACTTTACGACTCGCGCCCTGGATACGAGCAGCGCATCCGCAGTGACCAGCGCGCCGCTATCCGCAGCCTCGCCTGTGCTGCTTGCGCAAAGCGAGATCGCATCGACGAGTGCGCAAGAGAGCGTGACCAGCACGGACGATTCCCCTGACCCCTTGCCGGTCGTCATGCCTCTGGTCGAAGAGCTTGGCGCGGATGTCGAAGCAGAAGTCGCAAGCGCCGATACCGAGCTCGGGGTTGCCGAGCTAGAGGTTGCCGAACTCGGGGTTGCCGAGCTGAGCTCCGAAACCAATGCGCGTGCGGACAGCGAGCAAGGCGATGACGTCGAGGCGCAAGCTGGCGTGCTCTCGTCTCGGGATCAGGCAGGCAAGCTCGCTGAGCGCGAGCGCGAGCTCGTCGAGAACAAGACCCGCAGCAAGGCGCAGCCACGCACCAGCGAGATGCCCGAGGGCAAGCGCGCGACGGGCACTGCCGACCCGGGTGTCTTGATGCTGGCTGCCAAGCCACCCTGCGGCATCACCATCGACGGCAAAGACACCGGCCTGATGACGCCCCAGCGGGTCCTGCACCTGTCGCCCGGCACCCACAAAGTCACCCTGGTCAACGTCGAGCACGACCTGCGCGAGTCCTTTCAGGTGTCGATCAAGTCCGGCGCCAAGACCAAGGTCATTCGCGATATGAGCAGCAAGCTCAAGTAGTTAGGGCGCAGACGCTGAGGAGTGGCTCGGGCTTATCGGTCCGCTAGGCCCACCCATCGCCGAAAAAGCCCTGCCTGCCTCGGCCGATTTCTTCACTCCGCTAGCACCCAGGCCTACAGTTGCCTACATGATGGGCAATTCATGGCTGGAATCGGCTCGCCGGCGCTCTCCGCGCATCGGCGTGGAGAGTTTTTGCACCGAGCTGCAGGACGAGGTGATGCGACACGCAATCGTCACCGACCTGAGTGCGGAAGGCCTGTGCCTGCACCGGCCCCTGGGCTGGCGACATGGCCCGACCATCCCCATTGAGTTTGAAATTCCTGAAGTCGACGAAGTCATGTGGGCGCTTGGAGAAGTTTGCTTCGATGAAGTCAAGCGCGCCCCGCCCGGCTACGCCATCGGCATCGGCGGCCTGATTCGCAGCACGGGTCTTCGCCTGGTCAATGCCGCCGAACGCCACAAGCGCATCTTGCGCGAGTACGTCATGGACAGCTGGCGCGACGATCAGGCACCCATCAGTGACAACTGGCTGATGAATGCCAGCTGCTATCGCGACTAATCGCGAACCAGCGGGTGCGAGTGCATACGCTTGCGTTGTACGCTGCACGCCTTGCGGCAGCGCAAGCAGATCATGAGTGAGCTTGTCGTCAACAGCAGCGAGCCTATAGAGGAGTCGATGCAAGCTGACGCTGGCGCTGGCCCTAACGCTGGCCCGAACGCAAGCCCTGGCTCCGGCGCCGCATCCGTGCTGCTGCGCTGGCTGGGCCGAGCGTCATTGGCTGCGGCCCTGGTAAGCCTCATCGAGCTTACCTTGCTGGTGCTGCCGGTCGGCTACGCAAGTTCGAGCAGCCTCGGGCTTCTGGCCTACCTATGGTCGTCCCATGCCTTGCTCTTTCTTGGCTTGTTGCCAGCCGCAGCGCTGGCGGCCTTTGCCGAAACCCGTCGCCTGCGCCCGCGCCTGCCCCCGGCGGCAAGCTTGCTGGCCTTTGCCCTCCTCCTCTTGGTCGTGATGCCGTTCAGTCGCCCGCTCTTGCTCTTCCGCCATGGCCAGCGCAACGAGTTTCCCTTCATCGTCGCCAAGCTGCCGGCCACGATGTTGATGACGATGCTGCTGGTGAGCGCCGCCCTGGGCTACTACCTCGTCTGGCCAGCCGTGCAATGGCTTCGTAAGAAGTTTCCCCATATCCTCGCCGACGCGCATATCTACTCGCTCTGCCTGGCGATGCTGGCCGTCCTGGCCATGTGGACCTCCTACAGTGCGCTCGAACCGCTGAACAAGGGCCTACTGGCGGGTATCGCAGCGCTCGGCGGCGCGCTGCTCTGGCTACTGGCCATGCGCAACGCACTGGCCAAGGCTTCCAGGTCGTGGCTGCTGGCTCTCGTGTCCCCCGCCCTCTTGTTCTTCCTGCTCTTGCCGGTCGGCCTGAGCGGATTGGGACACATGCATGGCCGTTTCCTGCTCTTCAACGACAGCATTGCCGCCCGCATGGTAGGCGCTCGCTTGCAAGCCCTCTTCGACTTCGACGGCGATGGCAGCGCTCCGACATGGTTGGGCGGTGCCGACTGCGCGCCCTTCGACGGCGAGCGCGGTCCAGGTGTGCGCGACCTGCCGGGCGACGGTATCGATCAGGATTGTTCTGGTCACGACCGAGTCCTCGACACTGCCAGCGCGGCGCAAGAGCTGCGCTGCACACCGAGCGAAGAACCGCTCTCGCTGATGCTCATCACCCTGGATGCCTGGCGCTTCGACACTATCTTCGGCGAATTCACGCCCGGCATTAGTGCCTTTGCCAAACACGCGCTCTTCTTCGGCCGGGCCTATGCCCCCGCCAACCTGACCCGACAGACCACCGCCGCCATGCTTTCGGGGCGACCCAATGACGAATTGCGAGCCAAGAACCCGCTCATTGTCGACGAGCCGGTGTCGACCAATGCCTTGCCATTGGCAGCCAGCGCGGCTGGCATGGCCACCGTCGCCTTGCATCATCTCGACTTTCCGCCCGGCTACAACGTCGGCTTTGGCCCGCCCGCTTCGGGTCCGTGGCTTGAGAGTGAGACCGCACCGCGCGGTGCCTTCATGGAAGATCTGCGTTCCGCTGGCATGACGGGCGAGATTCTTTCCTGGCTCACGCGCATCGGCAACAAGCGCTTCTTTGCCTGGGTGCACTACACCGATCCCCATGCGCCCTATCTGAGCGCAAATGGTCAGGGCGGGCTGGCCAAGTACAACGGCACCTACTGGGGCGAGGTTGCCTACGCCGATTACCACGTCAGTCGGTTGCTGAATGCGCTCAAGGATCGCGGTCTGCTTCAACATACAGCCATTGCCATCACCGCCGACCACGGCGAGGAGTTGGGCGACTATCACCGGCAGGGACACGGCACCAACGTCTTCGAGAATACCGCGCACGTCCCGCTCATCCTGTGGGTGCCCGGCTGCCAACCTGGCTTCGTCGAAGATCCTGTCAGTCTCAATCAGCTGCCGGCGACCTTCGCGGCCCTAGCAGGACTCGAGATACCAGGACTCTCCCTCTTGGCAAGAGCACCCTCGCCCGCCGATGGCGTGGTCTCCGAGGCCGTCTCCATTGGCTTTGCCGGCGACGAGGGCTTCTTCAAGCGAGCCTTCATTTATCAGCGCTACAAACTCATCATCGACCTTCGGCGCGGTGGCATGCTGCTCTTCGATCTCAGCGAAGATCCGGCCGAGACCCAAAACATCTGGTACGAGCAGCCCAAGGTGCGGGCGACGGTCTTGGCCGCCTACCGCAAGTGGCTCGACCATCCGCGCCCCTGAGCGCGGCTGCGCAGCCCAAAAAGAAGAGCCCACGAAGCGAAGGGCGCTAGTGTGCCCCGCCTTCGCTGTAGTAGCTGCCCGGAAAGCGATCCACGGAGCGATCCACGGAGCGATCCACGGGAGCAGCCGATTGCACACGTGAGACTTCGGCCACACACACTTTGAACTCAGCGGTGCCCGTGACGGCATCACCGGCATCGTTGGTCAAGAGATTGGCGCGCGCCTCGGCGAAGTGGAGCGGCATCCAGATGCAACCCTTCTGGACCTGACGGGAGACGATGACCCGACACTCGACACGGCCGCGGCGCGTGCGAATCTCGGCCATGTCGCCATCGGCAAGGCCCCGCTTCTTGGCGTCGAAACGGTGCATCTCGATGAAGGCCTCGGGTTGCTTCTCGTCGGTGCCTGGATCGCGACGAGTCTGGGTGGCCGCGTTGTAGTGATAGAGCGTGCGCCCGGTCGACATGACCAGAGGATAGTCCTCGCAAGCAAGCTCGAGAGAGGGCCGGTATTCCACTGCTTGAAACTGGCCCCGACCGCGCAGGATGCCGCCTTTGTGCAAGAAGCGAGTGCCCTCGTGCTCCGCGCTTGGGCACGGCCACTGCAAGCCCTCATGACGCTCGTCGATGCGCGCGTGCGAGATGCCCGCGAAGTTGGGCGCGTCCTTGACCATCTCGTCGTAGATCTGCGCGGGACTCTCGTAGTGCCAATCGGCACCGCAGGCGTTGGCGAGCGCCACCAAGATCTCCCAGTCGGCTCTGGCTTGTCCTGGCGGCTCGACCGCCTTGCGCACGCGCTGCACGCGCCTCTCGGAGTTGGTGAAGACGCCTTCCTTCTCGGCAAAACAGGCCGCCGGAAAGATCACGTCGGCAAAACGAGCGGTCTCGTTGAGGAAGAGGTCCTGTAGCACCACGAACTCGACATCGTTGAGGCCTTCCTCCAGGTGACTCACGTTGGGTTCGGAGAGCAGGATGTCCTCACCCATGATGAAGAAGGCCTTGAGCGTGCTGCCCGCCACCTTCATCATCTCGTTGAGGTTGAGGCCCGGCGTGCGCGACAGCTCGGTGCCCCAGGAGGCTTCGTACTTGTCGACGATGCCGGCGGCATCCACGCGCTGATAGCCGGGAAAGAACACCGGGGACGCTCCGGCGTCATTGGCACCCTGGACGTTGTTCTGCCCGCGCAGGGGATTGAGGCCCATGGAGGCGTGGCCGATGTGCCCGGTCATGAGCACCAGGTTGGACAAGGCGTAGACGTTGTCTGTGCCGTGGCTGTGCTCGGTGATGCCGAGAGTGTAGTAGATGCCGGCCTTGCGCGTGCTTGCGTACTGGCGGGCGACCGCGCGGATCTGCTCGGCGGGAATCCCGGTGATTTCCTCGCCGCGCTCGGGTGGATAGGCGGCCACCGCCGCCTTGACCGATTCGAAGTGATCGGTGTTGCTCGCGATGAAGTCCTCGTCGGTGAGGCCCTCTTCGATGATGACGTGGGCCATGGCGTTGAGCAGCGCAACATCGGTACCGGGATTGAGTCGCAAGTGGCGATCGGCGATGTTGGTCATCCAGATGGCGCGCGGATCGGCAACCACGAGAGTGGCGCCGCGATGCACAGCGCGCTTCATCTCCATGGCGATGATGGGATGCGCCTCAGAGGTGTTGCTGCCGATGACGAATAGGAAGTCCGCGTCGCGAATTTCACCAATCGAGTTGGTCATCGCGCCGGCTCCGAAGGTAGTGACCAGACCGGCCACGGTGGGAGCGTGTCAAGTGGCTGAGCATTGATGGACGTTGTTGGTCTTGAACACCGCCCTCGAAAGCTTCTGCACCAGGTAGTTCTCCTCGCCCGTGCAGCGAGAGGAGGAAATGAAACCGAGACTGTCGGCGCCGTGACGCTTGGCCACGCCCTGCAGACCGCGAGCGGCCGCTTGCAGCGCCTCCTCCCAGCTGGCTTCGTGCAGCTCGCCGTCCTCGCCGCGCACCAGCGGCACCTGCAGGCGATCTTGATGATCGATGAACTGATAGGCGAAGCGACCCTTCACGCACAGGTTGCCATCGTTGGGCGCAACACCGGTCTCCGGCGAGGAAATCTTGACGACCTGTCCTCGGCCTTGATGAGCAGCGCGATCGACGTTGAGATCCATCTGGCAGCCAACACCGCAGTAGTTGCAGGTGGTGCGCACCTTGTCGAGCATGCGCGCTGGCTTGAGCCGCTGGGCCAGTGGCTTCTTCTCGGTCATGGCACCGGTGGGACAGACGTCGATGCAGCCGCCGCACAGCTCGCAGCTGGTGTCGAGTAGCGAGCGGGCATCGGTGGTGGCGATGGTGGTCTTCGAGCCGCGCCCAGCCAGGGTAATGGCGGAGACCGATTCGACCTCGGCGCAGTAACGCGTGCAGCGCGCGCACAGGATGCAGCGGTCGGCGCGAAACTGTACGTAGGGGTTGCGATCATCGCTGCGCTCGAAGCGCTGGCTGTCCAGATGCGGCCAGTCGGTGGCGGCACCGACGCGCGCGGCCCAGCTGTGCAGCTGCGAGGCGTCGGCGGTGTCATGAGTGGCCTCTTCGGAAACGCTGTCGCTGAGGTAGAGCGAGAGCAAGGCCTTTTGGTGGCGATCGATGCGCTCGTTGTGGGTGGTGATGCGCATGCCGGCCTCGGCCTTGGTGGCGCACGAGGGGGCCAGACGTCGCCAGCCATCGATCTCGACCAAGCAGGTTCGACAGGCGCCCACCGGTTTGAGGCGCGGGTCGTGGCACAGAGTCATGATCTCTTCACCGGCTCGGCCAGCTACGTCGAGAATGGTGTCGCCCTCGCCAAAGCTGAGGGTCTGGCCGTTAAGCGTGAGTTCCAGTGTCTTGCCCATTGCGATGTCCTCGATCTCGATTCTAGCTCTCAGCCGAGCCCAGGGCCTTGGGAAAATGGTTGAGCGCTGTGGTCAGCGGCAAGGCCGCCGCTTGGCCGAGCCCGCAGATCGAGCCCTCGTTCATCTCCCAGGCGACTTCTGCCACCTGTGCCAAGGATTGCTGGCTCGATTCGCCACGAAGTTTGCGGTCGAGGGCCTCTCGCAAGAAGCGCGTGCCCACCCGACAGGGCGCGCACTGCCCGCAGCTTTCGTTTTCGAAGAACACGAGTTGCTCACGCACCGCGTCGATCATGCTGTTGGCGCTATTGAGCACCACCACGCCCGCCGAGCCGAGCATCGATCCCGCCGCCGCCAGTCCTTTGAAGTCCAGGGCACGTCCTCGCTCACTGGCAGGCAAGAAACCAGAGCTGGCACCACCTGGTGAGAAAGCCATCAAGGTGCCCAGGTAGCCGCCCGCCGCTTGCGCCAGCTCGTCGAGAGATATGCCCAGCGGCAACTCATAGGTGCCTGGCCTGGCGACGTCGCCGCTTATCGAATAGAGCTTGGTGCCTGGCTCGGTCTTGCCCAGCGCGCGAAACCAGCTGCCGCCCTGCATGACGATGGCGGGTACGCACGCGATGGTCTCGACGTTTTGGATGAGCGTTGGTTTGCCCCACAGGCCATGCTGGGTGGGAAATGGTGGCTTGAGGCGTGGCATGCCGCGCTTGCCTTCGAGCGCTTCAAGTAAGGCGGTCTCTTCGCCACAGATGTACGCGCCGTGGCCGGCGTGCAAGTGAAAGTGAATGCCCGGAAAGAGCCCGGCTTCGGCAAAGGCCGCGATGGCGCGCTCGAGGGCAAGCCAGGGCCCGCGAAATTCGCCGCGCAGGTACAAGTAGACATCTTCTGCGCCCAAACACATGGCGGCGATGGCCAGCCCTTCGATCACCTTGTCGGGACGGCGCAGCATCAGCTCGCGATCTTTGAAGGTGCCCGGTTCGCCTTCGTCGGCGTTGAGCACTATATAGTGGGGCGCAGCGGGCTCGGCGCGAACGCCTCGCCACTTGATAGCGGCCGGAAAGCCCGCGCCGCCTCGACCTTGCAGACCGGCTTCGTCGAGCGCAGCGATAACCGCCTCGGCACCGAGCGTCTCTGCTCGTCGATAGGCGCTACCCGAAACGTCCATCTCACCTGCTAGATCGATGGGCAAGTGGGACGACACAGCTTCGCCGCAGCCGATCGCACCAACCCAGTCCTCGGAGAGCTCTGCTCCCTGCACGGCCTGCCACTTGCCCTCGGCCTGCGCGATGTCTTCGGGCTTCACGTCGACGAGAACGCTGCGCTCCCGCAAGAGAGCCGGTGCTCGATCGCATGCCGCCAAGCATGAGCACTCGGCGACAGGCATGCCCGCGGCCTGCGCCTGGGCGAGGAGATCACGGGCCCCGCGCATCGCACAACTAAGGCCGGTGCAGACCCGCAGCTTGGTCTCGGGATCACTCAAGAGGTGAAAGAAGGACCCGGCGCCGTAGACCTCTGCCTCGGGAAGCCCCAGTTGACGGGCGACCTCCGTAGCGCTGCCAGCCTTGAGGCCTCCCGCCGCGGCAAGTCGTTCCAGGAGCTCTGCTTTGTCTTTGTTCGCGCCCGACATGCCGAGCCTATGTACACCAAATCGAAGGAGACCTGCAGCTTGTCGCAACGTTGGAGACAGCTGGCCGTGCCGGGCACAACAGGCCCTCTTTGACCCGCGCCGATCCTGGTTCCAGATGTCCCCAATGTAGGTGAGTTTCTCCCTAAGGGGCTAATTTCCCAGGTGCCGGCGCCTTGGCATGAGCCTCGCAATCACTGTCTTCGAGATGACTCTCCTGCCCCACATCACAGCGCTCGCCGCCATGAGCCTTGTCGCCTGCACCACGCAGGTCGGTGGCCCTGGTGGGGACGATTTCGGTGGTGCCGACGCCGGTGAGCGCGCTGACTTCTCAGCCGCGGATGCAGGCGCCCCCGCCGACGCGCAGCCAAGCTTTGATGGCCCCTGCGGCGAAGGCGATGCCAGCTTCGAAGATGCCAACGGCGTCTGCTACGAGTACTTCTTTGCCACCAAAGACTGGGCCGGCGCACGCAGCGCGTGCCAGCAGCTCGGTGGAGACCTGGCGCGCATCGACGACCTTGCGACCAACGGCATCCTGGCATCACTGGTGCCAACCGCATTTCCAAACGCCTGGCTGCGCGGAACCGACGCCCTCAGCGAGGGTGCCTGGAACTGGGCCGGTGAGCAGATGAGCTACCAAAACTGGCGCGCCGGAGAGCCAAACAATGGCGGCGGCGGCGCAGCACAAGAGAATTGCATGATCATCGAATCGAACAAGGGCGGCAGCTGGGACGACCGCACCTGCCTCGAACTCAACAGTTACCTCTGCCAACGTCAACGCTAACCACGAGAGTATTTTATGCCGAACAACAACCTCATGCTCGCTATCGCTCTTGGCCTTCTCGCCGCAGCTTGCGCTCCACAAATTGGTGGCGGTGAGCTCAACAGCGGTCCAGACGCTGGGCAAGGTGTAACTCCCGTCGCACCTGCCATCTGCGATGAGGCAGTCAGCATCACCTTCGAGCAGCGCAAGGTGATTCCCGACATTATGCTCGTGCTCGACAAGTCAGGATCGATGGGTGACCCATTGGTCAACAACAACAGCACCAGCAAGTGGGACGTCATGCGCACGGCGGTTGCCAGCGTGGTCTCCAACAATGGCGACTCGGTGAACTTCGGACTGATGATGTTCCCCTGGACTACCGACTGTCGCGACGGTGAAGTTCGCGTCGCCCCGCAGATCAACGGCGTCGGTCCCATCTTGCAAGAGATGAACAGCACCTCGCCAAACGGCAAGACCCCCACCCACCAGAGCCTCGCGCGCGCCCGCGACTACTTTGACAGCCAGCCGGTCAACCCCGACGGTCGTATCGTGGTCCTCGCCACCGACGGTCTGCCCGTGTGCTCGTCCATCGGAGAATCGGTCAGCGTGATTCAGAGTCTCCTACAGCGCGACATCAAGACCTACGTGCTCGGCTTCGGCTTTGGCAACGTCGACATCAGTGGCCTGCAGAGCATGGCGACCGCGGGTGGCACAGCTCAGGTGTACAGCGCTGACTCGCCATCACAACTCAACGTCGCCCTCGACAGCATTCTCGGCGACGTGACCGTGCCCAGCTGTGACTTTGCTCTTACCCAGACGCCTGCCAATGACAGCGACATTCACGTTCGTGTCAACGGTGTCGAGCTTGGTCGAGACGCAGCAAACGGTTGGTCCTATGACGAGAGCACCAAGACCATCTCCCTGCTCGGAGCCGCTTGCGAAGCGGTCAAGCAAGGTGGCGCTAGTGGCATCGAAGTCGACCTCGGCTGCGAAGGCACCATCGTCGACTAGTGCGCGCCAATAGATAACGCCCAAACGCAACAAAGCAGCCGATGTTCGAGGACGTCGGCTGCTCTGCGTTTCGGCCCAAGGTCAAATGACCTGGGCCTTGCCAGGCGAACTGCTAGAAGGCTAGTGGTCGCGGCGCTTGCGATCGCGATCGCGATCACCACGGCCACCGCCGCCGCTGCGCTCGTCGCGACCACCGCCGCCACCGCCGCCGCCACGTCGAGGCTTGCCTTTGCTTGGACCGCCACGACCGCCGCGACCGCCACGGTCACCGCCGTCGAAGCCGCCACCGCCGCCGCCATCGAAGCCGCCGCCGCCGCCGCCGCCGCCGTAACCGCCACGGCTTCCGCCGCCGCCGCCACCACCGCCGCCGCCTGTGCGCTCACGCGCTTCGTTGACTTTGAGAACGCGACCGTCGAGCTCTGCGCCGTCCATCGCTTCGACTGCGCTCTCGCAATCGGCGGGAGAAGACATCTCGACGAAAGCAAAACCGCGCGGTCGACCCGACTCGCGATCCATGACGATATAAACGTCTTTCACTTCTCGCCCGTCGGAGCCAAATGCCTCCCGGAGTCCCGCTTCCGTGGTGGTGTAGTTCAAGTTACCGACATACAGCCTGGTGCCTGCCATGAAATTCCTAGCTCAATCTGATCGTTGCGACCGGTAGTTAGCTGGGGCGTTGCCCCGTCTCGTGAAAGGCGAGTAAATCACTTCTGCCAAGTCGGAACAATCGCTAGGAGCCAAACTGGCGGCCTGATCGCGATCTTCCTGTTTGCCAGCAAGGCCAGCCTCTCGGAGCAGGGGATCGGGCACAACCTGCTGGTATGACTAATATTTGTACCCATGCCCACAACGAAATTGGTTCTTGGCAGATGGGCGCCCGAGCCATAGAGTGCGCTTCATGCATCTCCGGCTCCGACCCCTCACCCTAGTAGCCTTACTCCATGCAACAGCCGCCTGCTCCGGCGGCGCCAACGGCGACGACGACATCACCATCAACCCGGGCGCCGACGCTGGCCTACCTGGTGACGATGGCGATGACACCGGAACCCCCGACGCCAGCGTGCCTGGCGAGGGTGATCCTGACGCCAGCGTGCCAGACGAGCCGGGCGATTCCGGCATGCGCAGTGTGCACGGCGTCGTCAACGCCGACGACGACAACAACAACAACGATCCCGATTGGTACGATCAAGTCTTCGCGAGCGACAACGACTACTCGACGATGACCTTGCCTGACCTTCCCGGTCACACGGTGCAGCTGAGCCTCTCGGGCGACACGGATTCACTTCGGGTGTGGAGCTCCACGGGACAAGTGCTGCTTGGCGACAACTTCGCTCAGCCGCTCTTGACCAGCGCAAGCCTGCCCGCTGACGGCTCGCAACTGCGCGTCGAGTTCGGCTGGTACCTGGTGCACGGCGTCCTTGATGTGCAAGTTCGCGATGGCGGCGGCTCGATGGTCAGCAATGACTCGCTGGACCTGTGGTCGGCTCCGCTCATTCTCAACCACCACGGCCAGCCTTCCGAGCACGTCTACGTTGTGAGCACGCCGAGCGGCGGTTCCAACAACGTCGCGATGGTAGCCGGCTACGCGAGTGTGCTTGCAGCCAGTGAGTTCACCGCCGTTCCCGACAGTCAGGTCGGCGGCGACATTTGGATGCAGGACGAGATCGAGTTCGGCACCTCGACCGGCGACCAGGGCCAGCGCCTTGACACGGTGGTCGATTCGATTCGCAACCGCGGTCTCGACAACTTCCCAGAGAGCCGCTTCAGTGGCCCTGACTATTATGTAGGAACCTGGGGCAGCGGCCAGGCGAACTCCTATGACTCCTTCGGCAACCTCGAGGTCACGCCCCCCGTCAGCGTTGGCGGCGTCGACTACCCCTTTGGTCGCGTGTACTACGGCGACATCGGCAATGAGGGGCCAAACGGCACCGTCGGTCCTTTCCTCGAGACCCAAAAAGTTCAGGACCCCTTCACCCTCAATACCTCCTGGCTGTGCGTTGGCCACGTCGACGAGGTCTCGAGCTGGATTCCCGATGCCAGCTCGGCTCTCGGCTACAAGCTGCTGATTGCCGATGTGCCCGCCGCGCTGGCGCTCATCGACTCGCTGCCAAACAACCTGAGCATCCCGATGTACTCGTCGCACGGCTTTGCCACCTCGAACGACATGAAGTTCGACACGGCCTTCCGCAACATGAACACGGACATCCAAGACGACTTTCTCACCCCGATGGTCAATGCCTTCAAAGCCAACACCGGCATCACCGACGCTGACATCATCCGCATGCCCGCCCTCTTCGAGGACGCCGGTTGCGGCATGGCAGCGCTCATGCCTGGCACGGTCAACTTGATCGTCGCAGACAACGCCGCCAACCAGCGGCACTTCTTCCTGCCCGATCCATTCTTCCGCAGCACGCAGAGCCAGGCGACCGACCCTTTCATCGCAAAGTTCGATCAGCTCCTGC
>JAHEAK010000295.1 GCA_024642805.1 Kofleriaceae bacterium
CTCGAATTAGGGAGCAAGGCAGCAGCGAATTGCGCTGGGGCCGGGGCAAGCCCCCGTTACCAGGGTGCCGTCGCAAGTCATGATGTCCTTGTTGATGCATTCGCCTTCGCGCCCGCTCTTGCTGCACTCGATGCCGCTCTCGTCGGCTGGCAGACAGACGGTGGCCACGGTGGAGGAGGTACCTCCGCCCAGCTCGAAGCGTCTGGCGGTGGTGGGGGCCGTGCCCGCGATGCTGTCGCAGTTGCCACTCATGGTGTCGGCGTGAGGCACGCACTTGCCCTCACCGCTGGCGGTCTTGGCGCAGAAGGTCGCGACCTCGCCGGAGCGGTCGGGGCAAATCTCCGTACATTCGGAAACGCACATACCGTGGGCATCCGAGCTGGCTCCATCGGTCCAGGTCATACAGGTGCCGTTGTTGGCCGGCAGCTCGCAGCCGTCATCATCTTCGCAGGTATCGCCGTACCAGTTGGCGGCGGCGGCGCCGTTGCACTCAGGACCAATCGGAAAGCCTGCCGCGGGCGCTTTGCGCAAGCGTGCAGCCGTAGAGGGGCCATAGTCGCCGTCTTCGTTGATCCTGTCGTTTGGATTGTTGCGGTTCCACAGGCGCTGAAAGGCGTGCACGTCGAGGCCACGCATGTCGGGGGAGGCGCGATGCTCGAAGTGAACAGGGTCGTTGGAGAAGTAATCTCGCCAGCCCTTGCCGCGCAGAAGCGAGCGCACGCTCGAGCGATTGGCCACGTCGATGGCGCGGCCGGATTCGTGATTGGAGTTGCCGGGCTTGGCAGCAGCGGTAATTCCACAGCGTCGCTGCGCCCGCCAGGTGTAGAGCAAGTACTGCTGAACCACGGTGCGAAAGCCGCTCGAGAGTTCGACCGGCGAGCGGTCGGCGACCTCCAGCAAGTGTTGGGCAGCCTCGGCTTCCATGTAGGGCAAGACCGCCGAGGAGCGAAAGCTCAGGCCATTGCCCTCTTCGAGTTTGACCAGCACGCCAGGCGCGATGCACAACATCTCCTCGGCGATTTGCGTCGACAGAGGCGCAACTGACGAAGTCGAGCAGGTAGAGCGCTCGAAATCAGAGACCTTCTGATTGGTAATCTCGATGGACAGGTCCTCCTCTTCGTCTCCGTGAAAATCGAGGGGCTCGCCAATTTCGGCGGTACACGAAGCCAGGAAGAGGAGGACGAGGAGGGTGGGGCGAGGATGGGAGGGGTGGGATGGACGAGGGGGAACTGCCATTTGCAGACATGACATCAGCACGTCGTGTGCCACTTGCTGACATGTAAGTTCCTGTGCTTGCCGGCCGACATGTGGGGGAGTAGGCCCCGACCAGGTGGCTAATCCACTCAGCCAAGCGTAGCGATCTCGGCCAATTGGCGTGTCCCTTCACTCGGCTAGTTGTCACCGGGCTACTTGTCGACCCGCCATAGCGAGTCCACGAAGCCGCGCGCCGAGTCTCGGTAGGTACCCTCGATCGAATAGCCGGTATCGCCAGCGAGATCGACGATGTCGCTCTCCAAGTATTTGTAGGAGTACTCGGTGTGCACCGGTTCCCACTCTTCGAAGTGGAAGCTGCGGCCAAGGCTTTTGATCTCGACGGTTTGTTCCTCGAGGCTGACCAGGTAGCTGACCATCGCGCCGGAGAAGACATCGTAGGTGCCGTAGTGGCGAAAGGCATCGGTGCGGAAGTTGCCGCCGAGCTCGCGATTGATGCGGGTGAGCAGATTGAGGTTGAACCTCTCGGTCAGCCGATCTCGATCGTTGTAGGCGCGCAGCAGTACTTCGATGTCCTTTTTGAGATCGAAGCCGATGAGGGTGTAGTCGCCGTCGCGAAGCGAGGTCCACTGCCTGCGCAGGAAGGCGCGCGCTCTGGCCTTGTCGAAATTGCCGATGTTGGAACCGAGAAAGAGCAAGAGGTTGCGGCGATCGTCGTCTTGATAGGACAGCCAGTTGAGACCATCGGTGTACTCGCAGACCAGACCATCGACCTCGATGCCAGGAAACTCCGCGCCGATGTTGGCGGTGACGCCCGCAACCGCCGCTTCGGAGATGTCGATGGGCACATAGCGACAGTCGATTCCCATCTGCACGGCGGCGCTCAGCAGGATCTTGGTCTTGGCCCCATCACCGGCGCCCAGATCGATGACATTGAGGGGACCGCTGGCGCAGTTGGCCAGGATCGAGCGACCGTGATTCTCGAGAATCTCGCGCTCGCTATCGGTCGGGTAGTAGTCCTCGCAGTTCATGATGGACTGAAAGAGACGGCTGCCCTCCTCGTCGTAGAAATAGCGAGAATCGAGCTTCTTGGGTTTCTCGGAGAGGCCGACCAGGACATCCAATCCGAAATCCCGCATCGGGTCCCGCAATTTGCTCAGCTCGCTGCTCTCCAACACTCGATAGCCCGACATACATAGCGTTTACCACAGCCCAGACCATCAGCGGCCCTCGCGGGCCAGACCTCTCGCCCCGGAGCCCGCGCTTAGGAATGGCGGTTCACTGGCTGGGCCGGCATGATGCGCGCCATGCAAGCGTCGAGCATTTTGAAAGCATTGGATCTGGGTGAGCAAAATCGCGGAGCCTGCAGCGGGCAGGGCGCCTGGCTGAGCGACGAGGGCGCCGCCGAGCTGGTTTCGATCAATCCCACCACCGGAGAGCGTCTGGGCTCAGTGCGCCTGGCCACGCGTGCCAGCTACGAGACGATCGTTGCCAAGAGCGTCGAGAGCTTTACTCGCTGGCGCTCGGTTCCCGCACCCAAGCGCGGTCTGCTCATCCGCGATCTGGGCAACGCCTTGCGCGAGAAGCTCGAGCCGCTCGGCGAGATGGTCAGTCTCGAGATGGGCAAGATTCGCGCGGAAGGCATCGGCGAGGTCCAGGAGATGATCGACGTGTGCGACTTCGCCGTTGGTCTTTCTCGCCAGCTCTGCGGGCAGACCATGCACTCGGAGCGGCCCGGTCATCGCATGTACGAGCAGTGGCATCCCCTTGGACCGGTGGGCATCATCAGTGCCTTCAACTTTCCGGTTGCGGTCTGGTCGTGGAACGCTGCTCTGGCTGCGGTCTGTGGCAACAGCATGGTTTGGAAACCCTCGCCGACCACGCCACTGGTCTCGGTGGCCGTGCAGCACATCTGCAATCGAGTCATGGCCGACCACGGCGTCGATGGCATCTTCAACCTGCTCATCGGCAGCAACGACACCATTGCCGAGCCGATGGTTGCCGACTCGCGCTTTCCCTTGATCAGCTTCACTGGCTCGGTTGCCGTCGGTCGCAAGGTGGCACAGGTCGTGGCCGGGCGACTAGGCCGCTCGCTGCTCGAGCTGGGTGGCAACAACGCCATCATCGTCGCCGAGGATGCCGATCTGGATCTTGCTGTGCGCGCCATCCTCTTTGGCGCGGTCGGTACCGCGGGGCAACGCTGCACCTCGACTCGGCGCGTCTTTGTGCACAACAAGCTGGCAGACGAGCTCGAGTCTCGTCTGGTGCGCGCCTACCAATCCATAACCATCGGCGATCCGCTGGATGCCAAGACCTTGATGGGGCCATTGTGTAGCTCCGCGTCGGTGGCAGGGATGATGGCCGCTATTGAGAGCGCAAGCTCGCAGGGCGGAGAGCTTTTGACCGGCGGCCAGACCTTGCCAGCGATTGGGCCGCATCACGTGCAACCGACCATCATGCGCATGCCGATGGGGGCAGGTATCTTGCGGGAAGAGACCTTTGCCCCACTTCTCTACCTGCTGCGCTATGAAGATCTGCAGGAGGCCATCGCCGCCCAAAACGATGTGCCCCAGGGATTGTCGAGCGCCATCTTCACCAGTGGCCTTGCCGCCGGTGAGCGCTTTCTCTCTGCGGAGGGCTCGGACTGCGGCATTGCCAATATCAACATCGGCACCAGTGGCGCCGAAATCGGCGGAGCCTTTGGCGGCGAGAAGGATACCGGCGGCGGGCGCGAGTCCGGGTCTGACTCGTGGAAGGCGTATATGCGTCGGCAGACCTGCACGATCAACTACTCGGGAGCGCTGCCGCTGGCACAGGGCATCGAGTTCGGCGGCTAGGAGCGCTACCTCACTTGCCATGCAGGGCGTCGGCTCGGCTTCGATGGCCCGCTCGGCTTTCCTTGCAGGGCGCCGGCTCGGCTTGAGTGACGCTGCGGGCTCTTTGCTCCAGCGCGGGTATACTCTCACCATCATGAAGCACCTACGCCTGTACTCGGATTTCGTCTGACCCTACTGCTATGTCTTAGAACAGAGCAGCCTGGTCAGGTTGCAAGCTGAATTCGCGATCGATATCGAGTGGCTCGGCTTCGAGCTACATCCTGAGACGCCAGTGGGTGGCATGCCGCTCACCAGACTCTTTCCCGGGCGCTCGATCGCGGCGATGCACGAACGCATGTCGCACTTCGCTGCCGAGTTCGGTGTCGATATGGTGTTTCCCGATCGTCTGTCCAACACCCGTCGCGCGCTGGCGATGAGCGAATACGCCCGTGACCAAGGTCGCCTCGCTGCCTTTCGCGACGCAGCCACCCATGGCTATTGGGCGCGCTCCATGGATTTGGAGGACGAATCGGATCTCAGCCAGATCGCTGAGGAGGCGGGTGTGGATCCGGCACTGGCCCTGGCGGCTTCGGCCGATCCTAGCTACCTGCAGCGTGTGGCGCGCATACGAGAGCAGGGCATCGAGCACATGGTCTCGGGGGTTCCCACCCTCTTTGTCGGCGACATGCCCATCGTCGGTTGTCAGCGCTACGAGACCTTCGAGCGCGTGCTCGATCGCGCCGGCGTTGCCCGTCGAGGGGCCGAGTGAACGCCGCCGATCGCTTTCTCATCGAGTTTCATCGGCACTTCCCGGGCTGCACGAGCCTGGCCTTTGCGGACGGCAAGACCCTGGGAAGCGGCCTTTCCTCGTATGAGCTCTTGAGCGATCTGGTCACGGGCGGAAGCGTGCTCGATCTCGGCTGCGGGGATGGCCACTTGCTCATGCTGCTCGAACAGGGGACCCGTGCGTCTCGCGTTGTCGGCCTCGACTTCTCCGCGCAAGAGCTTGCGAGCTCGCGCGCACGTTCGTCGCACGCAGCCCTCGTGCGAGCAGCCGGGCAGGCGCTGCCATTTGCATCGCAGAGCTTTGATTTGGTGGTCTCGCATCTGGCCTTTCACTTGATGAGTGAGATCGAGCTTGTGGTCGAGGAGATGGCCAGGGTGCTTGCCCCGTCTGGGCGCTTTGCCGCCATCGTCGGAGGTGGTCCCAAGCTCGGCAGCAGCTTTGAACACTTCCTGGCGTTGGTCGCGAGCACACAGGCCGCCGATCAGCGAGTGCCTCGTATCGGCGACATGCGCGCGCGCACCGAAGCCGGTCTGCATGAGCTCTTTGCTGCCCATCCAGCCTTCGAAGACGCGATCGCTATCGAGGACTTCTATGTCGACATCGGCGGCGACTTTGAGGAGCTGTGGCCACGCTTGGCCACGATCTACGATCTGTGGCATCGCAGCGAGGTCGAGCGAGAGGCGCTGCGCGAGGCCACGAGGCTTGGCCTCGACGCTGGGCCTGGCATCGACATTCCCTGTGTGATGGCGATGCGCCGAATCATCGCGCGCCGCCGAGCAGACGAACTCACCTGATACCAGTGCCTAGGCGAGAGTGCAGGGACATCCTGGCGATTGGCCATGGCAACAGCTGGGAATGCCCGGCCACAGTGCTAGCGTCGGTGTGCCATGAGCTTTTGGGATCGCTTCAAAAAGGACAAGCCGGCTGCGGCCGCGTCTCGCGTCGTTTCCACCGATGAACTCACCGCCTCGCTGAGGTCGAAGGCTCGAGGCGCCAAGGTGAGTGCAGCCGACGTGGCCTCGTTGTGTCAGGAGCTGGGGATTGCCCAGGAGCAAGCCTACGTGGCGCTGGCGATGATGGATAACACCAGCCTGGCAACCGAGCACGAGGTGCAGTTCGTCATCTGTACCGGCAACTGTCTGGAGCGCGGCGCCATGGCCTGTTTGCATGAGTTGATCGCGCTGCGCGACTCCAGGTTGTCGGCCGAACTGCCCGCCTTCGATATCGTTCCTCGTCGTTGCCTCACGCGCTGCCAGGTGGCACCCGCCGTGGAAGTTCGCTCGAGTGCAGGCACGGCCGTTCTTGCCAACGCGACCCCTAAGGCTCTGAAAGAGGCCGTCGGCGACCTTTTCTGATATTTCCTGTCACCTACCTGCTCGGACTCGCGTCTCCTTTGTGAATGCGCCACTTGGCGTGCCCCCACACAACAAAGGATTCCCAACCATGAGCAAGTCTCTCCTCAGCGCCACCCTCCTGTCCCTGCTTCTCACCGGTGCCTGTGCCGCGAACCTTGACAGCGGCCCCATCGACAACGGCAATGGTTCTGGAAATGGCTCCGGGAATGGTGACGGTTCCGGCAATGGGGATGGCTCTGGCAATGGCGACGGTTCGGGTGGTGGCGATCAAACCGGACCCACTGTCTGCGAGATGCCCTCGTTCAGCGCTGGCGTCGGCGAAGGCTACATTGATGCCGCAACGCTCTCGGAGGTCGAGGCCACCATCTTCGTCGACTATGGCACCAACTTCAGCGGACTTATCATCGACATTGGCAAGGCCGGCAGTGTCACGG
>JAHEAK010000296.1 GCA_024642805.1 Kofleriaceae bacterium
AGTTGACTTGCACCGTCGCGAACAGACCGCTCTGTCGCAAGTTGGTCTGGGCTCGCTCGGCGGCGTTGACCGTGAGCAGGTCGCCCTCATGGATACCTAGCTCATCGAGAATCACCCAGTCGCGGGTCTTGAAGTTGCCACGGATGGCGACCTTGCCGATGCGCGCCGGGCTGTTCTCCTGAACGGTGTGAACCACGAGGACGCCGTTTGGGCCAAACTCAAATCGCGTGTCGACCTTGGCTCTGGGGAAGCCGGTGGCAAAGTATTGCCTGCGCATGGCGTCGCCGTCGCTGCGGGCGAGCTCTTCCAAAAATCCGTTGCCACTCTTGAGGCGCAGACGCGAGCGAAGGACGCTCTCTGTCATGACGTGGGGGCCGTCGAATTCCACTTTGGTGGCGCGCACCACACTGCGCCCACCTTCCTGGACGTGAAAGATGACGTACAGACCGTCACCTTTTTGCCGGCCGGCGACGGCGGCGGCAAGGGCTGGCGCGGAGCCCTCGACCATGGCGCTGCGGCTCACTTCCAGACGTACCTTGGTGTCCCGGAATCCTTCCTGGCGATAGCGGGCCATGATCCGCTTGATATCTTGTTCGAGCTGCTGCGTGGTCGTGTAGCCGCCGGCATTGCCAATGATGATTTCGCGATAGACTCGCGTTCGTAGCTCGGCGCGCAAGACGGCCGAGGAGATGGCGCGGTTGCCTTCGATCTCGACCTTGCGCACACGCAAGCGCTGACCTTCGTCGATGTAGAAGATGATGCGCTCGAAGTTAAAGTCGGGAAAGACCTCGCGCTCCCAGCTAACCTGCGCTTCGAAGAAGCCTTCGCCCTGGTAGTAGTTGCGGATAGCGTCAGCGGAGGCCTGGACCTCGACGTCGTCGTAGCTGGCGACTTCGGAGAGGGTGAGCTTCTCGGATAACTTCTCGACGGAGAACTGCTCGCTATTGCCCTCGAAGACCACGTCGATCTGGCGACGCTCGCGCACATCGATTCGGAAGTTCACTGTTCGATCGCGCCGGCGAAAACTGTGGCGGATGTCGAAGTCGGAGCGGATACGAACGCCCGGATAGCCGCGCTGCTGATAGAGCTTGACCAGGGCCTGCACGTCGCTGAGCAGCTGCGGGCGAGAAAAGCGCCGTGTACCAACGCACAGGGTCCAGACCAAACACAGGCGGTCGTGCAAGAAGACTTTCTTGATGTCCGTGGTCTCGATGGCCAGGTTGCCAACGACTTCGATCTCGCCAATGAAGTAGGGCGGTCCTGGCTCGACCTTGACCGTTACGTGGGACTCGAAGGGGCTGTCGTCGTTCTCCGCCCGTTCCGCCAGTGACACGTTGGCCTCGTAGAAACCGTCATTGATGAGGTAGGTGCGCAAGCGCTCGGCTTCGGCTTGTAGCTGCTCTCGTCGGCTGGCCTCGTCGGGAGCCAAGGTGGTGCCGGGGCGAAGCGTCATGCGCCGGCGAATCTCGTCGGCGAAGAGCGGCTGCTTGAAACGCTCGATGCTAAACAAGCTGCCTTCGACCTCGACCTCGATGTGCCGCACCAGGGTCACCGGTCGCAGGGTGAGAGTCGCGCGCACGGAGCCGTCGGCCAGGGGTTCATTGACAATTTCGCAGTGGTAGCCGAAGTCCAGGAGGAAGAGGCGCAGGTTCTCTTGCTCGTCGGGGTTCCAGTTTTGGCTGTCGGCAATGATGGGGCGCAAGAAGCTGCGCACGACCTCCTCGTCGTCGACGAGGTCGCCATCGAGAATCCAGGTGCTGAGGCGACTGGGGCCCGGCGTGCTGGTCTCGGCCCCTGGCTCGGCCCCTGGCTCGGCCCCTGGCTGCTCCCTGGGCTGCTCCCTGGGCTGCTCCCTGGGCTGCTCCCCTGGCTTTTCCCTGGGCTGCTCCCCTGGCTTGTCCCTGGGCTCGCTCGTGTCGCTGGCATCCCGCTCGCTTGGCTGCGTGCCCGGCTCGACAGGGGCTTCTCTGCCAAGCACGGGCTGCTCCGGTGCGTCTGCTGGCTCTCGCGGATCCGGGCGCCCTGACTCGGAGCGATTCTCGTCAGGGGCAGTCGCTGGTTGCGCGCTGACCGTGGCGTGCCCTGGCAGAAGCATCGCCAGCAGCGTCGTCAGCAGGACAGCTAGGGAGACTCTCAAGATCATGGGATCCAGAAGTCGCGAAGCGTACCTCGCAAGCGGGTCTGGTTCACGTTTTGGTCGGCCTCGTCGGTGAAGTACTTCTCCAGGTGCTCGACGTCCAGGCTCCAATTGTCGCGCAGACGATACTCGGTCTGGAGATCCCAGTTCCAACCACTGAGGGAGCGCTCGATCTCGCCTACCAGTTTCCACGAGCGTGTCAGGATCTTCTCGCCGTGGAAGCCGATGGATGCGGTGCCCAGCTGCAGGCGCGCAACGTCGAGTTTGGTGGCCGCACGCAAGCGGTCCTCGATGATGAGCGAGAAGACATCGCCGGCAATGTCCTTGGTGAATTGATCGAGTGCTTGCAGTCCGCCTTCTGAGGAGGCCGTGCTCTTGTTGCCGAGGTCGTCGGGGCGAGCGACGGCTTCGTCGCCGAGGAACTCCGCGCGCACATCATCGGGCGTGCGACCCGAGAGCAAGAGCTGAAAGGTCTCCTGGGTGTTGAGGCCAGCGCTGGTGCTGAGATCGACGGCAAGCTTGGAGAGCGGGCCCTCGATGCGCAGATTGACCAGATGGTTCTGACCATCGGTGCCGCGGAAGTCACTCTCGCTGGCGATGCTGAGGTAGGGCGTCTCTTCGGGGAAGGGCAGGCCGGGGGTGAAACGCACCGAGCCGCTGGTGCGCTCGAACTGGGCGCGAATACCTTGGAACTTGAAGCGGCCCTGGGCCACGTGAATGATGCCGTCGATCTCTGGTTTGAGTGGCGTGCCGGTGATGTCGACCTCACCGTTGAACTCGATGTTGCCGACGTTGTTGTCCACGTAGAAGGCGCGGCTCATGACGGCCAGCTTGAGCTTGGCGTTGCCGAGCAGAGGAATGTTCTCAAAGACCGAGGACTCGGTATCGATCGATCGCGTCGGCGCTAGCGAATCGAGGAGCGGATTGAACTTGCGGATGTAGCGTCCGTCGGCGATCTCGATTTGACCGGCGATTTCCAGGCCGTCGACACCGCCCAGCACGCTGAAGCCGTTGAGGTGCACGGAGAGCTCGAGCTCCTGCGGGATTCGAAAGAGGATGTCGCGAGCGGAGACCGTGACGTCGACATCGACGGGTTGCCAATCCTCGAGACTGATCTCGCCGTTGATGGCGGTGATCTGGCCCTCGCCGTCGACCACGCCCTGGATGTCCTCCAGTTCGATGAGCTGATCGGTGAAGCGCACCACACCCGAGGTGAAGCTCAGCTCGCGGCGGGCCGCGCGCGGGGTCAGTGCCAGTGGGGTGTCGGCATCGAACTCGATAGTGCCGTCGATATCGGGGCTCAGGCCCACGCCCAAGAGCGCCACCGAGACGCTCGCGGTGCCGGAGCCGGCGCTAAAGACCTCGGGGGCAAGCGCGAGCAGCATCTTGCCGGCTAGCTCGCCTTCGATACGCATGGCCCAGACCTCGGGAACGAAGTTATCGAGACGCACGCCGCCGGCAACGACCAGCTGAGAAGTCTCGTCGGAGAACTGATCCTTGACCACCACTTGCAAGCCGGTGACGGAAAGCTCGGAGTTGCTGAAGTCGATCTTGCCACTTGGCACCGTCACGATGGCATCTTGACCGGTAGGCCGCAGTTGCACGTTATCGATCTCGACGACGCCAACCAGGCGTGGGGAGGCAAGGGTGCCGCCCATAGTCGCTTTGACTTTGAGCTGCCCATTCATCGACTGAAACTGGTGCTGCAGGTAGGGCTGCAGCAGGCCGACGGCCACAACGCCGTTGAGCTCGAAGTTTAGCGCTTCCTTGCTACCGCTACCTTCGAGGGTGAAGTCTCCGGTGGGGCCTCGAATTGTTGCGGCCTCGAGCAGTCTCAGTCGCGAGCCATCGTAGCTGAGCGTAAGCGGCGTGCGATTGCGCAGTCGAATCGGCGAGGGCCGGCCGTCCTCGTCATCGTTGTCGATGAGGAACTCGGCTTCTCGCAGGCTCGCGGTAACCGTTGGCTTCTTATCGCCCAAGAGGCTGCCGCGATAATGCAGCTCGCCCGACACCCAACCGCGCACGCCGTGTTCCTCGGCCAGGGCAGGGGCAAAGCGGTCGAGTTCAACGCGCAAGAGACTGACGGTGATGTCGATCGGATACGGGGCCTCGGTGCTGAGGAGACAATCGACCGCCACGCGTCGCTGAAAAATCTGCCCGACGATGCGCACCTGCGACTCGCCGACGGCTTCGACCTGTAGTTCTGCAGATCCAAGGAAGGCTCGCTGGATCCAGGCGCGCAGCATCGAGACCTCGCCTTCGAAGGTGGGAGCGGAGAGTCGGCCACCCAGCTGCATCTCGGTGGATAGGGAGGCGCCCATCTCAGGCACTCGACCGCTGCCGTGGGCCAGGAGGCTGTCCAGTGGCAAATCTCGCAAGGTAAAGATGCCGGCCAGGTGAGAAGCGCGGTCGAGCAGGGCATCGATGTGCAGGACGCCACCGAGCTTGCGTTCGAGAGTGCCTTCGACCCGTCGATCACCCTTCTTGGTGGCGTCGAGGTGGATGCGGGTATCGAGATAGCTTTCGCCAGCCAGGGTCCAATTGGAAAGGGTCGCTTCCACCTCTGCGTCGGGGCGCCGTATCGAGCCCCGCGCTTTGAGCGTGAGGTCCAGTTGACCGGTGAGCAGCTCGCCGATGAGGGGCAGAGCGCTGAGCTTCAAATGGATGGCTTCGGCCTCTACGCCTTCCATGATGGGTGCCCCGCCCAGAAATCGCAGCATGCCCGAGCCGCGCATCCAGCCGCCGAGCGCACTGGCCTCGGCGTCGTGCACCTGGAGACGCTGGTCTTGGTACTCCGCTGAGAGCTGCAAGCGGTCCACCATGGGGATGCCCTGGATGACCAGCTTGCGGCTCTTCACATTGGGATCGTCGATGGTGCCACTCACGTCGATGCGGCCATGTGCTTGCCGAACCAGTGGTGCAATCTTGAACAGGCGCAGGTAGCGAGTGGCATTGCTCAGGCCGAGCTGAAAGGACAGGCCCAAGTTGCGAGTCTCCGGATCCACTTCGCCTTCGATGTCGCGGATGTCGAGGCCTGGCATGGACATGTGCACGCCATACACATGAACCTTATTGCCCTGGCGGAAGGCGGTACCACTGACCAGTGCATCGCCGAGTTTCAGATCTAGCTCGCGAAGGTCTTGCTTCTCGCGCGTGCCTGCAGCGCTGAGTTTGCCACTAAGAAAAGTTCCGTTGGCAATGATGGCCGCTTTGTCTGGCAGATAGCGCACCAAGTCGATGGGCTCGGGAATGTTGATGTTCAAGTCGAAGTTGAGAGGGTCAAGGCCGAAGCTGGCCGATAGCTCGGCCTTGCCTGTGCCGTCCTTGACGCGCGCGATGACTTGTTCCATTCGACCGGCGTAGGTCGCCTGGTCCCAGCTGGGGACGGCCTGATCGATTTCGAGCTCGAGTCGGGGCAGCCCGTGCCCCATCGGGATGTGCAGGTCCAGATTGCGCAGGTCGGCTCGGAAACGCTTGGCACGCATGGGACCATCGATGTCGAGCGAGAGCTTCAAGTAGTCGCCACCTGCGATGCCGTCGGAAGCGACCTCGGCGATATGACCGGCGCGCGCGAGATCGAGCTTGAGCTGCAGCTCACCGCCGTAGATGTCGATCCATTGATCGAGCACGGCGCCCTCGACCTTGACCGTGAGACCATCAGCACCTGTCGCCGTGATCTTGTATTGTACGTCGCGAGGAATGAGCTCGGCGGGCCAGCGACTCGGCAAGAGTGCTAGCTGGTGGACTTGAACGTCGGTGAGCGGCACCTCGATGGCGCCCTCAATGCCAAGGGGTTCCTGCTGCCAAGGGACCTCCTCCTTCTTGTAGTCGTTTCGAACCGTCGGCAGGACCACGATGCGCGCGCTGGCCGCACGGGTGCGAATGCCGTCCGCGGGTGGCGTCTTGGGAACGTCGTTAGCCGCCAGGCTGTAGTAGAGCTTGTTGCCGAGCGGGTCGTTGCCACCGCTATACAAGAATCCCCCACCTCGAACCTTTTCGAGCAAGACATAGGTCTTGCCGAAAGCGAATTCGAGCTGGACGCCTTTGCCACCGATCTGAAAGTCTTCGAGGTCGAAGCTTGCGTGCTTGCGCGCGCTGTAACCGGTAGAGAAGCCTGGCGAGCGCTTGGGGTAGAAGGTGGAAATGAGCGAGACCACACTGTCGTCGTACTCGTGAGCCGGGTAGGGCTCTGGCACTTGCTTGATAAGCGCATAGCCGCCGTCGTTGATCTGGATGTTGCGAAAGCGGAAGTTCTTGCGGCCCATGGCGCCGTGCACATCGACCTCGAGAGTTGCGCGCGGCACCTCGATGACCACGTCGTCGAACTCATCGAGGACTTTGAGATCGGTGACTTCGACGTGCAGCCATCCTCCGGTGACGAGCTTGCCCAGGTCGGAGAGAGGCCAGTTGATCCGACCGACGGTGAGCCGGCCGCG
>JAHEAK010000297.1 GCA_024642805.1 Kofleriaceae bacterium
CCTGGCGATTGCCTCCGGCGACTCGGCTCAGGCGGTGGTGTTGGTGATCGATGACGCGTTAGGCGTCGCTGATCGCATCACCGTGGCAGGCGACTACGCGGGCTTCAATGCACTCAAGGCTGGCGACATCAACGGCGACGGAAAGATCGATCTCGTCACTTCTACCTACGAGCACGGAGGGGAAAGCGATCTCATCTCGTGGTGGCAGAACCAGCTTCCCTAGGCGCGTGTCTCGGCTGCGACACGCGCGCGCTCAACGTAGAGATGCAGTTGCTCGCGCACATCGACGGGCCAGTGCTCGATGGCCTTCTCAAAGCTGTCGAAGCGGTGTGCGAAGAGCTCACGACTCGCCTCCTCGAAGCCAGACTCTTGGCCTGCGATGTCCCACATGAAGCGGTGCGCGGCCTCGATCGCGCGTTTGGTGAGAGTGGCACCCGAGTCCTTCTTGCGAGCTTGGTCGATGAGGCGTCGAAGGCTCGCCGACGCGCCGCCTCGCTGGTCAGCCAGCCAGTCCCAGTGCCGTGGCAGAAGAGAAATCTCGCGAGAGACGACGCCGAGCTTGGGGCGTCCGCGTTTCTTGATGCTCTCGGCTGGGGCACACTCGAGAGGCAAGCGGCCCAGGACTTCGTCGAGAGAACCAGATAGATCCAGGTCGCGGACCCGCGCACTTTCGTCCTCGAAGACGGCCAGGCGGTCGATACCCCCGCTTTCCTGATACTCCTTGCAGCGTGCCGCGACCGAGCGCAGCGGCCCCCGTGCCAGCAAACGTGTATGAACAAAGGCCACGAAGAGGGGCGACGAGGGTGTTGTTTCAGCTGGTTGGGACATGATTCCGGTCATATTACCCGGGTAAAACTAGAAGATCAATAAAACCCGGGTAAAAATATGGCCGTCGCTAGCCGGTCTTTTGCTCTCTGGCCCTCGTGCGCAAAAGGGGCAGGGTTAAGACCAGGAGCCCGAGCCAAATGAAGGAGAAGCCTACCAGTCGAGTGGTCGGGAAGGACTCACCATAGATGAACACGCCGATACAAAACTGCATGCTGGGCGCGAGGTATTGCAGGAGGCCGAGTAGCGAGAGCGGTATGCGCTTGGCAGCAGCGGCGAACAAGAGCAGCGGCACCGCTGTGATGATGCCAGCGCCAGCAAGTTCGATGGACGCGAGCGCTTGTGAGCCAAAGGCCATGCCTTGGTGGAGCGAGAGCCAGAGCAGGTAGGCCAGGGCCGGTGGCATCATGAAAGCGGTCTCGACGGAAAGGCCCTGCAGCGCCGGCACGGAGAGTTGCTTCTTGAGGAGACCGTAGAGCCCGAAGCTACAGGCCAGGCACAGGGCTATCCATGGCAGTTGCGTCTGTGTGATCAGCAAGAAGCTCACGCCGCACACCGCCAGGGCGATGGCGATCCACTGGGAGCGAGCCATGCGCTCGCGCAGCACGAGCACGCCGAGCGCGACGCTGACCAGAGGATTGATGAAGTAGCCCAAGCTGGTTTCGACGATGCGGTTGCTGTTGACCGCCCAGATGTACAAGCCCCAGTTGCAAGTGAGCAACATCGAGGCTGCGCACATCTTGTAGAGTGACTTTCGATCGCGCACAAGCGCTGGCAGCCAGCCGAGGCCTTGTCGCACCGTCAGGATCAGCGTGCAGAAGATCAGCGACCAGATCACTCGGTGCGCGAGAATCTCGGGGGCGTCGACCGCGTGCAGGAGCTTCCAGTACAGCGGCAGCACGCCCCAGAGCAAATAGGCGCCAAGCCCGTAGAGTACGCCTTGATGCATGGACGCTGCGATCTAGGATCGAGCTAGCGCGCGGCGAAGGCCAGGCGCTTGCGTCTCGAGACACACAGGCAAATGGCCAGCAGCAGCAAGGTAAGACCCGTGCTGCTCGTGCCGCCTGCGCTCGAGCAGCCACCACCCACGCCATCGTCTCCCGGAGGCGAGCACTCGGGGCTTGGCGAATCGCAAGCGCCTGAGTTGCCGGGAGGCTCATTGCCGCTCTCGGGCGTCGCGCTCAAGGTGAAGACGAGATTGCCCACTTCGTTTGCTACAACATCCGTTACCTGCTCGGCATCTTCAAAGTTCGAGGCGTGCACGGCAACGAGGTGTTCACCGGTGGACAGCGCCTCGATGAGAAGCTCCCCCGAGTCGTCGCTTTGCCCGACTTGGTCGCCATCGATAGAGACCACCGCATTGGCCAGTGCCAGGCTGGCGGGATCGAGGACCACGACCAGCAGGCTGCCGCTTTCTGGATCTGGTTGGGCGCCAGGTAGGTAGGGGACGATGCCGAAGTGACGCTGCAGGGCTCGCATGTGGGCGACGGCTGCATGCTGGCGTTCGGCGGGAGAGGCGAGTTTGGCGGCGTCGGTTGGATTGGTGATGAAGGCCAACTCATGAAGCACAGCGGGCATGGCGGTATTGACCAGCACGGAGAAGCCAGCCGTCTTGTTGCCGCGATTGGTGAGCCCCCAGGCGGCGATCATTTCTTCCTGCACCAGATTGCGCAGCGGCGCGGATTGGCCGCCTTCCGACGCCGAAAAGGTTTCGGTGCCGTTTGCACTGGCAGTTCCAAACGCGTTGGCGTGGATCGACATGAAGCGATCGGCGTTGATGGAGTTTGCGTAGGCCGAGCGTGCTGCCAGCGAGACGAACACATCCGTGTCGCGGGTGAGGCTAACCTGCCAGCTGCCACCACCTTGGGTATCGGCGGTGTCGGCTTCGAGGAGATCGCGAAAGCGCAGCGAGGTGTCGAGAACGACATCCTTCTCTTGCATGCCTGTGCCTGTGCCACCCGGGTCAGTACCACCGTGACCTGGATCGATGACGATGCGCTCGGCTTGGGCCTGCCCCGTCCACAACAAGAGGGCGAGCGTTAGCGCGGCCAGCTTTCGAGCTGCGCTCGGGAGATTGGCAATCATGGCAACACCTCGAGAGCGAGAAGGTAGATGGCTCCGGCATCGTCATCGAAGACCAGCTCGTTGCCCGCGGGTGCGAAGGAGGGATGGCGCTCGATACGATTTTCGGTCGAGGTCAGGGGCACGCTTGTGTCTGCGTTGCCACGCCAGAGCCACAGCTCGGAGCCGACGATGCTGTGACCATCATCCTCGGTCCATTCGTACACCAGGGCGGAGGAATCGGGAGACCACGCAGGGCTCGTGCCGGGGCCGAGGTGACGGAGCCGACGGGTCGCGCGCTCGTAGATGTAGATGCCGCTTGCAAGGCCGACGAAGGCGATCTTGCTTTGATCGGGAGACACTTGCGGATCAAAGAATCGATCGCCAGTGGCTAGAACGCGAAGGCCGGTGTTCGTGCGCAGGTAGATGCGATCGTTGCTCGCAAAGGCCAGGGGCTGGTCCGCGCGCGCGGTCGACACCGCGCCTGCCGCATTGACGAGCAAGTCCTGCATCGTGCCTGCTCGCTTGGCTTTGAAAGAGATATCGCCCGTGGCCACGAAGCGGGCATGCACGCCCAGCGCGGGGCCATCAATGAGCAAGCGACTGTGGCCGCTTTGGCGATCGATCACAGTGAGTCCGCTCTGCCGCGACGTGGTGACCAAGATGGTCTTGCCGTCAGGCGAAAGCTGTGGCGCGTGGAAGTCACCCGTCGCGACGAGCCTTGCGCTGTCGGCTGCGGCAACCCGAGAAGGCGCGATCAGAACAAATGCGAGTGATAGAAAAACACCGACCACGCGAAGAGTTCTCGACTCGACGCCCCCCGTAGTCTGTGTCCATGCTTGTTTGCAGGAACTCATCAACGGCCAGAGCGTAGTCCAATGCGCGATCACTCGCAGGACCTCGCGCGCCGACTTTGTCAGACCACAATGCGCTCACCCTTGGCGCTCACCCTTGGCGCTCACCCTTGGCGCTCACCCTTGGCGAGTGCTGAGCCGTTTGCGACTCACTGTGTCAAAGACGAGGAGCACAGGTAGGAGCGTGTACGACAGTACGTCGTACCATTCGTTCAACCTGTCCCAGCAACTTGCCAGCTCGGGGCAAAGCGGAGCACAGTCGCTCGCGGGGATGATGAGAGTGATGACAGGGCTCGCCCTTTCTGCGGCCATTTGCTGTGCCGTGACGCTGGCCCCCCATGACGCCTGGGCAGCCAGCCCCGAGGTGTGCGCCAGTGGCGAGACCACCTTTGGTATCGACGTCTCGAGGTGGCAAGGCGAGATCGATTGGACGGCCGTTGCCGGTGCCGATGTGAAGTTCGTCTACGTGCAAGTAAGTCGCGCGCTCAACGACATCGATCCTATGTTCGAGAGCAACTGGCAAGGAGCGGGAGCCGCGGGCATCGCGCGCGGTGCGTATCAGCGCTTTCAGCCGGATGAGGATGTGCTCGCACAGGCAGACCTCTTCATCAACAAGCTCGCTGCTGTGGAGAGTGCAGACTTGCCGCCCGTTCTCGATGTCGAAGACGATGGCGGACTTTCCTCCGCTGCCATTGCAGAGGCGGTCGCACAGTGGTTGAACCACGTCGAAGCTGCGACGGGCGTGCGACCTATCATCTACACCGGTCGCTTCTTCTGGGAAGGGGCGGCGGCTTCGGCCGATTTCACAGGCTACCCATTGTGGATTGCCCACTACACCAACGGTTGCCCGACGATTCCGAATCCGTGGACCAGCTGGGCCATTCACCAATACAGCTCCACCGTCGTTCTGCCTGGCATCAGCGCCAACACTGTCGATGTCAATCGCTTCAACGGCAGTCTGGAGCAGCTGCTTGCTCTCGGTTGCGGAACACAATGCGCGAGCTGTGAGCCCATCGCAGCGACGGGCGCCGTCATCGATGAGAGCAGCGCTTGCTATCGAGCCAGCGGCAGCCCCAGTTCGTGGCGACTGGAGTCAGAGGGCTACGAAGGTAGCTTGCGCTGGACATTTGCCACCGACGCGGCGGAAGCCGACAACCTCGGCCAGTGGGAGATGTTCTTCGCCCAGGAAGGTCGATACCAGGTCGAAGCCTATGTCGCCGCACCGTGGGGGCAATCGCAGTCGGCGAGCTATGAGATTCAGCATGGAGGTACGCAGAGCCGTGCGCAGCTGGATCAAAGCGCCGCTGACGGCTGGGCCTCTCTCGGCGAGTTTCAGTTTGCCGCTGGCGGTGAGCAGTGGGTTCGGCTCGGCGACAACACCGGCGAGCCACTGAGCAGCCAGACCCAGATCGTCTTTGATGCGCTGCGCCTCAGCCGCATCGAGGATCCGGGCAGCGATCCTGATCCTGATCCCGATCCTGATCCTGATCCGGAGCCCGAAGGTAGGTCCGGCCTGATCGGTGGTTGCGCCATGGTTGACGGCGGCAGCAGCTGGCCCTTGCTCTTGCTCCTGTTGGCGCTCTTGCGACGCCAGCGAATCCGCGACTGAAAGCCCGTTGCTAGCTCTCAAGTTGGGTACTGTCTGCACATGACGCAGCCCCACACATTGCGGCCCCACGCTCGTCGTGTCCTCGTCTCCGAGTACGGTCAAACCCCGCTCGAGGCCGTTGAGCGCTTTATGCACATGGAGGATCTCGAGCTGCCCAGCAGCCTTGGTGCGAAGGATGTGCTGGTGGCCATCAAGAGCGCTTCGGTGGGCTGGGTCGATCTCATCATGGCGAGCGGGCAATACCAGCACATGGTCAAGCCGCCCTATTGCCCAGGCCTGGAGTACAGCGGCATCGTCCAGGCGATCGGTGCCGAGGTCGAGCGCTTCGCCCTTGGCGATCGCGTGCTGGTCGATGGTCTGCGCGCGGGCCCACGTTCCTCGGGTGCGTACCAGAGCTACGGCGGCTTCGCGAGTGTGGCGTTGGCCTCTGAGGACACGCTCTTTGCCGTGCCCGACGGCTTCGATTTCGATCAGGCTTGCAGTTTCCTTGGCAGCTACGAGACCGCGTATCACTGTCTCATCACCCGTGGTCGTGTGCAGGCGGGCGAGACCGTTCTCATTCACGGCGCGTCTGGATCGACGGGCCTGGCGGCCGTGCACGTGGCTAAACTTCTGGGCGCGACCGTCATCGCCACCGGTCGTAGCGAGGACAAGCTAGCCGTGGTCAAGGCGCAAGGCGCGGATCACGTGATCGCCTGCAAGAGCGAGTCGGGCGGCCTGCGCCCCTTTCGCGACGAGGTCAAAGAACTCACTGGCGGCAAAGGTGTGCAGGTGGTCTACGACGGCGTTGGCGGCGATATTTCCATCGAGAGTCTGCGCTGTGTGCGCTTCGGCGCCCGCTTTCTCATCGTCGGCTGGGCAGGCACGCCCTTTGTGGCGCAGGGCAAAGGCGGGCGCGGAGCTCCCAACGCCAACATGCTGCCAACCAATCTCATCATGATGAAGGGGCTGGATGTACTCGGTTGCCCAACCGTCATCTCGACGGAGAAGGATCCAAGCATTCGCGCACAACGCCTCGAGGCTATCTTCGGCTGGATTGCGGCGGGCAAGCTCGTGCCCTTTGTCTCGCATCACTTCGCTCTTGATGATTTTAAAGATGCCTTGCGCGCCAAGTGGAGTGGGCAGGTCATCGGCGGCTGCGTCTTGCACCCATAGCGGTGCGTTGGTTGCCTGGCTCTTGGCTCTCAGGTTGTGGAGCTCGGCACCAGCTGGTGGCTAG
>JAHEAK010000011.1 GCA_024642805.1 Kofleriaceae bacterium
GACCATGCGCGTGGGGTATTTCGAGCAGACGCGCGCGACCCTCGATCCCTCCGAGAGCATCTTCGAGAACGTCATCGGCAATCGCGGCGACGTCACCGTTGGCGACGAAGTGATAACCCCCCACGCCTATCTCGAGCGCTTTCAATTCTCGCGCGCTCGCACCCGCGAAAAGGTGCAAGTGCTCAGCGGTGGTGAGCGCGCGCGCGTGGCCCTGGCCAAGATGTTGATCGATCCCGTCAACCTCTTGCTGCTCGACGAGCCAACCAACGACCTCGATGTCGCGACCCTCGGTGCCCTCGAGGAAATGTTGATCAGCACGTCGGCCACGGCCATCGTCGTTACGCACGATCGCTACTTCCTCGATCGCGTCGCCACCAGCGTCTTGGCTTTCGAGGGCGAAGGACGCGTAGTTCGCTACGCCAGTGCGCACCAGGCGCTGCGAGGTGCCGCCAAGAGCAAGGAGTCGAAGAGCGCTGAGGGGAACGACACGCAGCGCAGCTCCGAGAACGCGGCGCCCGTGGCCAAAGTCGCCAATAAGAAGTCGGGCCTCACCTACGGCGAGCGCATCGAGCTAGACGGCATCATGGACGCCATCGCGGTGTGCGAAGAAGAGGTCGAGGCCGTCGAGGCAGAGCTTGCCGCTCCCGATCTCTACGCCAAGCGCGGTGCCGAAGTACCGGCCCTGAGCGCCCGACTCGAGGCAGCCCAGGCCAAGCTGACCCAAACCATTGAACGTTGGGAGTTCCTCGAGGCCAAGAAGTCCGGTGAGGCCTGAGGGCGCAGGGCTTTTTCGCAATAAATACGAAAAGATATGAGTGCAGATCGCGTCACTCCAGCCGTGTGTGCGATTTCCGTATGTTGTGTGCCGCTTCCATAGTGTGCGCCGAAGCTTGGTGGTAGTGTTTTCGGCGTCATGGCTACTTCAGATAAGCGCAAACAGTCCCTGTACTTTCCCGAAGAGATGCTGCTCGAGATCAAAGCAGAGGCGGAGCGTCAAGATCGCTCGCTCTCTTGGATCGTGCAAAAAGCGTGGAAACTCGCTCGCACCGAGATCGCCAAGTACCCAAGTGTCAATGACATTGACGATGGGGAAGAGGACGAGCGCGGCCGCATGGAATAGTGCGCGGCCCAGGCCTCAGGCCGGCCAACTCCCGTACTGATCGCCAGCGGCGATTCGCGGGAGTGCGCAGTTTCAGCGAGAGTGAAGGCATACGCGCATGAGCGTAATAGCGGAGCTTTTTGAGCTTCTGTGGGTCGATTACACGGCAATGACTCCACAGGCCGAGCGCGTGAGTGCGCTTCTGCAGGCTCGTGGTGAGCGATTGATCAACGATCACATCGCCCTTCGTACCTTCGCCCACGACAGCGTCGACATTGAAGTGCTCGACAGGGTGTTCGTGGATGCCGGCTACGAGCCTATCGAGAGCTACGAGTTCAAAGACAAGAAGCTGGTCGCCTGCCACTACGAGCACGAGCGGCCCGAGATGCCGAAGGTCTTCATCTCCGCGCTGCTGCTCGACGAGTGTTCGCCGCAGCTGCGCGACACCGCCCACAATCTTTTGAAGCAACTGCCAGCTGGCTTGCAAGCTGATTGGCGCTTTCCCTGTTCGGGTCGACCCTGGTCTCTCGAGTACGCGAGCTACCAGGATCTCTTGGCAGAGAGCCAGTACGCGGCCTGGTTGGCAGCCTTTGGATTTCGCGCCAACCATTTCACGGTGGCGGTTCACGAGATGAAGACTGTTAGCTCTCTCGCGCAGCTCAACGATGTCCTGCTCGCTGAGGGCTTCGTGCTCAACGCGCAGGGCGGGCTCATCAAAGGCAGTCCCGAGGTTGGTCTCGAGCAGAGCTCGACCATGGCAGACGACGTCGAGGTCGAGTTTGCCGACGGTCGTTTCAGCATTCCCTCCTGCTACTACGAGTTTGCCTTTCGCCACCGTCTGGCCGATGGCGAGCTCTATCAGGGCTTCGTTGCCGATTCCGCTCGCCATCTCTTCGAGAGCACCGCGGGCCGGGGCGAAGCCAAGAGCTCCTAGGGCGCTTCCTTCGCTGGGCGTGCAAACGTGCGCTGCGTGCGTGCGCCGGCGCTGCGAGAGCGCGTGCGTGCGCTGGCGCTGCGGGGCTACGGACTTGAAGCAGTCGTGCGCGCCGATGCCGAGGTGCAGCCCGCGCTACTAGGCCCAGCCAGGATGCCGATGCGTCGCACGAAGAGCTCGGCGTTGGCCTTGGCATCCCCGATGATCCAGACCTTGTAGTTGGGGCCGGCGATGCGTGGAATCGCCAAGGGGCCGCTCAAGCGCACTCGCTGGTCGCCATCGACGAGGTAGAGCGACTCGGCCTCTTTCTCAATACAGCCAATGCGCGGTGCACCTTCACCTGCGATGTCGAGGATCGTGTAACTATCCGCGCCAAGCTCGAGCGATTGGCCGACCAGACGCTCGACCTCGGCTTGCAAGTTGGCGGGCAGGGCGGGCTGCGCGGGCAATACCGCCAACACGCAGTGCAGCGCCAGACTGCCAAGGGCGATCATGGGTGCGATCACTGGCCCAGACCGGAGAAGTAGTTTCGAAGCGCCAGCAGCGAACTGACATCGAGGGGCGAGAACTTCACGCCCATGCCCCCGCCCGCGTCTGCATCGGCGCTGCGCAGCCATCGAACTTCCGCCTCGACCAAGAGCTCGCCCTGGTGATCGGGAACGTGCAGGGAAATCTCGAGGATCGTGCCGACTTCTTCGGGGGCCTCGGTGAGCAGGAAGGCACCGCCGACGCCAATGTTGGCAGTCACCGCCTTGGCGCGCCGCGCTCCGATCGCCGTCGCATCGCCGTCAACGCGTTGATAACCGACATCGACACGCCGGCCAGGTCGTGAGCGGCCTCGAAAATGGGATCGGCGCTCTCCAGCGGCTCCTGGCTTTTGATGGCTGCTCACTGGTCCCTCAACCCCCCGTGAATACAGACTAACGAAGCGGCAAGCCGCTGTAAACCGTTTGACCGAATCTGTGGCGGGGAGTAGGGTGCCCGGCCGTGAGGATGCATCTGATAGGGATTGGAGGAACGGGCATGGGGGCCTTGGCGGGCGTCCTGAAGGCGCAGGGCCACGAGCTGCGCGGTTCCGATGGTCCGATCTACCCGCCCATGAGCGACCAGCTGCAGGCACTCCACATCCCGATCTGTGAGGGCTACGCACCGGAAAACCTCGAGTGGGACCCAGAGGTTGTTGTCGTCGGCAACACCTGTAAGAAGGACAATCCCGAGGTCATCGCCGCCGAGGCCATGGTCAAAAATGGCAAGACTCGCCTCAGCTCCTTGCCAGCCATGTTGGGCGAGCACCTCTTGACGGGCAAGCACTCGGTGGTCGTCGCGGGAACCCACGGCAAGACCACCACCTCCTCCTTGCTCTCTCACATCTTGATCAACGCCGGTCGCGATCCCAGCGTCTTCGTAGGCGGCGTACCTAACGATCTGGGCCAGGGCTATCGCGTCGGTAAGGGCGCCGAAGTGGTCCTCGAAGGCGACGAGTACGACTCCGCCTTCTTCGACAAGGGCTCCAAGTTTCTGCACTACCAACCCAAGACCGCCATCCTCACCTCGGTGGAGCTCGATCACGTCGACATCTTCAGCTCGATGGAGGCCGTGCGAGAGACTTTCCGCAAGTTCGTCGACCTCATCCCCGACAATGGATTGCTGCTGGTCGCCAACTCTTCACCCGAAGCCATGGAGATTGCCAAGGGCTGCAAGGGAGCCATCGAGCGTTACGCGGTGGTTCGCAAGGGCGCCGTCGATCCTGAAATCGAGTGGGTCGGTCGCTACAGCGAGTACCTGCCTTCGGGACGCACGCGTTTCGAGGTCTTCCGCTTCGGGGAGATGTTCGGCCACTACGAGATGATCTTGAGCGGCAAGCACAACCTCGAGAATGCGCTGGCCTGTGTTGCCGTCGCCCACTCGCTTGGTCTGGACCGCGCGCAGATCGAGCAGGGTATCTCGACCTTCTCTGGTGTCGCGCGTCGTCAGCAGTTTCGCGGTCTTGCTCAGGGCGTGACCATCATCGAGGACTACGGCCACCATCCCAGTGCCGTCGCTCTGACCTTGCAGGGCCTGCATCGGCGCTTCTCTCGCGGGCGCCTTCTGGCCATCTTCGAGCCACGCACGGCCACCTCGCGACGCAAGACCTTTCAGAGCGAGTTCGTCGACGCCTTCTCGAATGCCGATGAGGTCATCGTTGCCGGCCTCTTCGCGCCCGACAAGATTCCTGCCGAGGAGCGCTTCGACCCCGAGCGCCTCGCCTTCGACTTGCACCAAGCAGGCACGCCAGCGAGCTGCATCCCGAGCGTCGACAACATCGTCGCCCACGTGGCCGAGTCGGCCCGCCCTGGTGATGTCGTTGTCGTGTTCAGCACCGGTGCTTTCGAAAATATCTACGACAAGCTGCTCGCCGCCCTGGGCGATGCCGTCGAGCCAGCCAAGCGCAGTCATGCCCAGCCCATTCGCGCGCTCCTGGAAAAGCTGAATCTCGACTATCAAGATCTAGACGAAGCCAAGATGCGCGACTTTTTGGCCCTCGAGAACGAGAACGGCCTGATGGGCTGCGTTGGTCTGGAAGTCTTCGGCGAAGACGCGGTGCTCCGCTCGCTGGCTGTCGATCCATCGGGGCGCGGCATTGGCTACGGCTGGATGCTCGCCGACATGGCCATCAACTGGGCGCGCTTTCGCGGGGTCAGGCGCCTCTACCTGGTCACGGCCACAGCCAGTGATTTCTTCGCCGCCAAGCACGGTTTCCGAGTGGTCGACTTGTCGACGGCGCCCGAGAGCGTGCTGCAATCGACATCCTTCTTGCGCCGCAGCGAGAGCTTCGTGCCGATGCGTCTCGATCTCTAGACGCTCGAGCGACGCATGATCGATCCGGAGCACCAGCAAGCCCTGGCCGTTGCCAACCAGGTGGCCCGCGAAGCCTCGGAGCTCCTGCGCGGAGCCCTTGGTGCGATCGGCGCGATTCGCAGCAAGAGCACCAGTCGCGATCTGGTCACCGAATGGGACACGCGCTGTGAGGAGCTCATCATCCGCCGACTCGCGGAACTCGCTCCTGGCGTCGCCGTCCTTGCCGAAGAGAGCGGCGGGCACGGCGACCTGAGTGGTCAACGTGTTTGGCTGGTCGATCCCATCGATGGCACGGTCAACTTTGCGCACGGGCTGCCGCTCTTTGCGGTGTCCATCGCCCTCGAGATCGACGGCGTACCTGTGGCCGGGGTCGTCGAGGCGCCCGCTTTGGGTTGGAGCTTCGCAGCCTGCCTTGGCGGCGGTGCCACCTGCAACGAGGAAGCGATTCGGGTCAGCAGGACGGCGCGTCTCGAGGAGTCCATTTTGGCCTCGGGCTTTCCTTATGATCGCGCGACCAGCAGCCACAACTTCGCGCAGTGGGAACACTTTCAGCGGCGCGCCGGTGCCTGCCGTCGTTTTGGAGCCGCCTCGCTCGACCTGTGCATGGTTGCGCGCGGATGGCTCGACGGCTACTGGGAAACCCGTCTTTCGCCCTGGGACCTGAGCGCCGGTGCCCTCATCGTGAGCGAAGCCGGCGGCAACGTGACTGGCATCACCGGCGAGCCCTTCTCGTCGCGCAAAGGCCACGCCATCGCATCAAATGGTGCTATCCATAACGAGATACTCGCTGAACTCGCCGTCGTAGGAACTCCGAGCATATGAAACCCATCGCGCCCACTCGCTTCTTCTTGGTTGCATTGATCGCTGCTGCCCTGCTCCTCGGCGGTCCCAGGGCTGCGCAGGCGCAGAACAAGAAGCGCGTCGACATCGAGGCTGTGCAGGGCATCCTGGCGGTGCGCAGTCTGGATGGTTGGTTGCTTGCCGAGAACAAGGGCCGCAATCCCATCGCGGTGGATCTGGTGGTACCGGGCGCGGCGACCAGCCGACAGTGGTTCTACTTCATACCGGCCTTTGGGCAGCCCGTGATCCTCGTGCACCAGAGCGAGGCCTCGGCCTTTGACTCGGTGCCCGGCAAGAAGATCGAATACGCCGGCTATCGCGACCTCAAGGAAGGCCTGCGCACCTTGCTAAAAGGGGCGAGCACCGTCGCCATGGAGTACGCGCCGGATTCAGGCATCGCCAGCCTCACGCGCGTCGATGCCGGGACCGTCGATCTGGTCAAGCGCTCGGGATTGACCATTCAATCCTCCGCCGACTTGGTGCAGTTCACCAAGTCCCTGTGGGGCCCCGACGGTCGCCTCAACCATTATGTGGCCGCGCACCACCTCAACAAGTTGCGCGAAGAAGCGCTGGCCTTCATCGCCGAGCGCGTTGCCGGCGATCGCCCGGTGAGCGAGCGCGACGTTCAGCAGTTCCTGGAGAACGGCTATCGCATCCGCGGGTTGACGGGCTCAAGCTCCGTGGCCGTCGGCGTCAACACCTCCAAGCCCAACTACCAGCCGAGCGACAGATCCTCATCAGCGATCAAGCGCGATCAGCTGCTCCTCTTGCGGATGAGCGGCGCACTCGCCGACAGCGATCGACCCATCTACGCAAGCCTCAGCTGGGTGGCCTACGTGGGCGAGACGGTGCCCGAGCGTCATCATCGCGTCTTCGCCACCATCGCCGGTGCGCGCGATGCCGCCATTGCTTTCATTCGCACAGGCGTGCAGAAGCGACGACTGGTCAAGGGTTTCGAAGCTGACCAGGCGGCGCGCAGTGAGATTGGCAAAGCCGGCCTGGCGTCCCGCTTCGTCCATGCGACCGGCCACAGCCTCGATACCAGCCTGGCCGGCGACGGCGCCAACCTCGACGACTACGAGACGCACGATACCCGCAGCCTGGTGGTCGGCTCGGGCTTCACCGTTGGTCCAGGTGTCTACGTTCCCGGCGACGTCGGCATGCAGTCGGAAGTCGATGTCTACATCGGGCAGGGCGACATCGAAGTGACGACCCCGGTGCAGACCCGAATCACCCCCATCTTGCTCAAGTAAGGCTACCAGCTGCCCAGCTTTGGGAAGCGACCCGAGGCAAGTGCACGGAAGCGCCATTGCCCCTACTATGCGGCCTATGTTGATCGCGCAGATATCTGACTTCCACGTCGTGCCGTCGGACTCGGAGAGCGGCAAGCTCATGCGCACCGAGACATTCATGCGTGCCGCGGTCGCTCACATCGAGGCCATGTCGCCGGCCGTGGATGTTGTGCTTGCCAGCGGTGACCTCGTCGATGCCGGTAGTGAGGAGCAGTACCGGCTTCTCTTGCGCCTTCTAAAGCCCTTGCGCGCGCCGCTCTACATGGTGCCAGGCAACCACGACGATCGTGAGCTGATGCAGACAATCGTGCGTCCCGCTGGCCACGGTTATTTGCCGAGCGAAGGTTTTCTCAACTACAGCCTCGACATGGGGCCGATGCGGCTGGTGGCGCTCGACACCGTGGTCCCGGGACAAGCCGGTGGCCTGCTGTGCGAGGAGCGACTGGCCTGGCTCGATCGCAGCCTGGCGGAGAGCGACAAGCCAACCATCGTCATGCAGCACCACCCGCCCTTTCGGACCGGCATGTCGCAGATGGACTCCATGGGCCTTGTGGGCGCTGCCGAGGAAGAGGCCATTCTTCGCAAGTATCAGCACATCGAGCGTGTCGTCTGCGGTCACTTGCATCGCACGATCACCAGGCGCTTCGCCAACACCATCGCCTCCACCGCAGCGAGCACGGCGCATGCCGTCGAGCTGGACTTGCACGAGGAAGGTCGGCTGGCCGTCCTTGGCGAGCCTCCGGCCTGCGCCATGCACCTTTGGCGCAACGACTCGCTGGTTAGCCACCTGAGCTTCATTGGCGACTACGGCCCGGCCCATGTCATCTATGATTGAGCATTGCGGCGTCGATGCTGTCATTCTCAATGGCGGCAAGGCTCGGCGCATGAACTCCCTCGACAAGAGTCAGCTCGTCGTCGAGGGCCAAACCATTCTCGAGCGACAGCTGCAGCTCTTGCACGGGCGGGTGTCGCAAATCGCCATGGTCGGAGGCAGCCGCCAACACCAGGGGGTGCACGCGCTCGGCGATAGGGTCGGTGGCCTCGGGCCCATCGATGGCATCGCGGCCGCTCTGGCCTGGAGTGCGGAGCCATGGATCCTGGTGCTGGCCTGCGACATGCCGCGCGTTGTTCCCCAACTCGTCGATCTGCTGCTCAGCGAGCGAGGGCCGCGCTATCAGATCGTCGGCACATCGATCGAGGGCCGAGCCCAGCCCTTGTTGGCTCTGTATCACCGCAGCCTCTTGCCAGTGCTGGACGCCTGCCTGGCACGCTCGGAATTGCGCGCCTCCCGGCTTCTCAGTCATCCGCCCGAGGGCGTGCTCGTGCACCTCCTCGATGAGGCGGCGATTCGCCGAGTGGATCCGAATTGCCAGTCATTTCAAAATTTTAACACTCCGGACGATCTGTTCCCCACCGAGCGCCCAATCGAGTAAGGTCCGCGCCCGATGCGGATTGGCACCATAGAAGTAGAGACGCCCGTCTTGTTGGCCCCGATGGCCGCCGTCACTGACTTGCCCTTTCGAACCATCGTCGAAGACTTTGGCGTCGGGCTGACCATCACCGAGTTTCTCAGCGCCGATGCCATTCAGCACGGCGACAACAAGACCACCGACAAGATGACGGCCAGCCTTGGCGGTCGAAAGTTTGGCGTGCAGATCTTTGGTCGCACCGATGACGCCATGATCCAGGCGGCCAAGTTGGCGGTGAGCATCGGCGCATCGCTCGTCGACATCAACATGGGTTGCCCGGCCAAGCGCGTGGTCGCTGGCGCTTGCGGGTCGGCGCTCATGCGCGAACCTGAGCTCGCGCAGCACCTGGTGCGCATTGTTGATGAAGCCGTGGGGCCCGACATCTTCGTCTCGGTCAAACACCGTGCGGGTTGGGATAGTTCTGATCTCAATGCGCCAGAGTTCGCATGTGCCATGGTCGAGGCTGGCGCCAAGATGATCACCGTGCACGGCCGGACTCGCAAGCAGGGCTTCACGGGCTCGTCCTCCAACGAAATCATCCGCAGGGTGCGCGAAGAGGTCCCCGCTCACATCCCCGTCGTCGGCAATGGCGACGTCACCAGCGTGCAAGGCTTTCTGCGCATGCGCGAGGAGACCGGCTGTGATGCTGTCATGATCGGCCGGGGCGCCCTTGGCAACCCATGGCTCTTCCGCTCGATCAAAGCCGTGCACGAGGGCAAAGACGACCCGGGGCTGCCAACAGTCCTGGAGCGCTACGAGGTCTTTCGCAAGCACATCTCGCTCATCATCGAGCTCAAGCAGGGAGCCAAGCTCGTCCACGAAGTGCGCAAGGCGGCTGCCTGGTACGCCAAGGGCTATCGGGGCTGCAATTCGCTGCGGCAGCGCATTTGGAAGCTCGAGAGTGCCGAGCAAGTCCTCGCGGAAGTGAGCGCCTATTTCGAAGATCTCATGAGCAGCGGATCGGCAGCGGCCTAAACGAGCGATGGCTGGATTGCACTCCCCAGAATCAGCGCTCGTCGTCGCGGAGAGTCCCGCGATGAAGGCCCTCTTGCAGGCCATCGAGGCCCTGAGCCGGAGCAGCGAGCCGGTTCTCATCGAAGGCGAGCCAGGGAGCGGGCGCGAGCTGGTTGCCAGGCTCTTGCACCTGGGCAGTCCTCGTGGGGATCGCGAGCTGGTGTCAATTCAAGCCGGTGGCGCGCGCGCCGAGCTCTTCGCATGCAACGTAGCGGAGACCTCCGAGGGCCTCTTTCAGAGCGCGCATCGCAGCAGCTTGCTGGTGCGCGACATCTGCGAGCTGCCCAAGAAGAGTCAGCGCAAGCTGAGCAAGGTGCTTGGCACCGCCGTGGAGGAGGGCGCGCCCGGTGACGTGCGCGTTCTGGCCACCTCCGATCCTGGGCTGCTCGACGCGGTCGGTGCCGGCGTGTTCTACGAGCCGCTGCACCGCAAGGTGGCTGCCCAGACCATCTGCGTGCCGCCCCTGCGCGAGCGTCGCGAGGATCTGGTTCCGCTCATGCACAAGCTGGTGAGTGCGCTGGGCAAGGACATCGGCCGTCGTCGACTGAGCATGTCCACGCGCGCCAACGATGCGCTCTTGCGCTACCCATGGCCGGGCAACGTCGCCGAGCTCAAGCAAGTAGCACGGCGACTGGTGGTGCGTGCCGCCGGCGAGCGCATCGAGGCTAGCGACGTCGATGCCGTATTGCCTTGTCTGGCGCAGCGCGCACCACTAGAAGAACTCTCATTCGAGGATCTGGTGCGCCACAAGCTGCAGACGCTGTTTCGGCGAGTCGAGGGCTATCCGCTCAGCTCGTTGCACGAAGAAGTTCTCGGGCTGGTCGAAAAGCCCCTCTTGCAGCTGGTGATGGATCACACCGGGCAAAACCAGCTCAAAGCCGCGGAGATTCTCGGCCTCAGCCGAAACACCCTGCGCCGACGCCTGGTCGACTTTGGCCTGGTCGCCGATCGCGCACCCAGTTTGCGCGCTCGCAGGTCGGCGCAGACGCCGGCCACGAAGCCGGCGCGCGCTCGCAAGTCCTGAGCGGCCCTAGCGCAGCCAGCCGGGCGCGTCGAGCGGGATGTCGCCCTCGACGATGCGCTTTCGCAGCTCCCGCTCGGTTTGGCCGCAGCGAGCGACCTCGGCCATGATGTGGTCAGCGCAGCGCTTGTAGAGTGTGGCCCGTGGCTTCTTGCTGGTGAACTCTTCGTAGTCGATGGGCTCGCCAAAGACCACGATGAAGGGCTGCTCGCGCTTGGCTTCCGGGCGAAAGCTCGAGCGAATCGAGTCGACGAAGTCGTTGCTCATGCCGTTGACGAACACCGGCACCACCATCGGCTTGGCCTTGAGGACGATTTGACCAATGCCGGGCTGTGCGGGCAAAAGCTCGTGGGGGTCGCCTTTGTTGCGTCGCCCTTCGGGGTGGATGCCAACCACGGTGTAGGGATCATCGAGGTACTTGCACACGCGCTCGACGGCGTCGGTGTTGAGCTCTCGGTGCGCGCTCTCGCGATAGATCGGAAAGTACAGACTGCGCGGCCAGGTGGCACCGAGGCAGTAGAGACTGAACAAGTACAGGTAGGCGTCGAAGAAGGAGCGATGGTTGCACGCGAAAAGAACGCCGCGATCGCTTGGCGGCGCGATCAGCCAGTCGCCGTTGTGCACGTAGGTACGGCGAGTGATGGCTGGGCGCATCCATCCATAGGTGATGTTGCGCAGGAAGCGATACTGCAGCGCCTTGCCGAGCGAGGCTTCGTTGGCCGTGCGACCAAGGTCGCGGGCAATTCTCTCGAGGGCTCGGAGCTCAGCGTCGATGCCGGAAGACATGGCGGCTCCATAGCACAGACCCCGCTCATCCGGCTTCACCGCGGCCGTGCGCCCTGCTAATGTGCTGGCCTCGTGAGCAAGCTCCCCATCCCGCGACGCTCCCTTGGCATGCTCTTGCTGTGCCTAGGCCTGTCCTCGTGTACGCCGGCGGCCTGCAACGAAGAGGAGTCAGTGGTCGGCAAGGAGGTCGAGATTCTGATCGGCGAAGCCGGGCCCGGGGTCAGGGAGGCCGAGCGGCGCCTGCTCGCTCGCGGGCACTCGGCCCTGGCCATCTTGGAGACCGGCTTGTACCAGGCCGACGCCATCGGCCGTGGTCGCATCGTGCGAGTGCTTGGCGAGTTGCACGATGCTGAGGCCGTGCCGGTTTTACGGCAGATCGCCGAACACGACGAGGACGCTTCGGTCCGCGAGCAAGCGCTGGCGGTCTTGAAGAAAGCTCAATCGGCCGGGCAGTGAGCGCCCTCGATCCCCTGGCCACGCTGAGCCCCTCGGCACGCGAAGACTCTTCGGATCTCGCCCCCTTGGCTTGACACTTCGCGGGCCTGGCCCGTATTTTCCGGCCGTTGTGGCGCCCGATGGCGTCACCCAAGGCCCCGATGTCACTCAAATTTTCCGACGAAGCAACAAGCAAGCTGGAGGTGCTCTACGGACGCTACCCCAGCAAGCAACCCGTGATTTTGGCTGCGCTGCACCTGGCTCAAAAAGAGTTCGGCGACTTGCGCGATGAGGTGATCGAACTGGTTGGTAGCACACTCGACCTGTCCGTCGCCCATGTCTACGGCGTTGCTACTTTTTACACGATGTTCCGCCGGCAGTCGGGTGGCACCAACACCCTGCGGGTCTGCACCAACGTCGCCTGCATGCTGCGTGGTGGCTACGAGGTCTTGCGCAGCTTCGAGAGCAAGCTCGGCCTCAAGGTCGGTGAGAGCAATGCTGATTTTAGTCTCGTGGAAGAAGAGTGCATTGCCGCTTGTGCAAACGCGCCAGCCGTCGTGTGTGGAACAAAGTACTTCCTCGATGTAACGCCCGAGATGGTTAGCGAAATCGTCGATTACCTGAAGGCAAATCCACATCCAGAATCTGAGGTGGCCTGATGCCCGCTGAGATCGGAACCATGCTGGTCACCCGCGCCTTTGGTGACGAGGCCAATAAGAACATTACCTCCTACGAGGAAAAAGGCGGCTACAAGATCGCGCGTCAGGCCATGGCCATGACTCCCGATCAGATCGTCGAGCAGGTCAAAGCCTCCAATCTGCGCGGCAGGGGCGGGGCAGGCTTTCCCACCGGTCTGAAGTGGAGCTTCGTGCCCAAAGGCGCCGAGGACGTGCACCTGGTCGTCAACTGCGACGAGTCAGAGCCGGGCACCTGCAAGGATCGCGAGCTGGTCTATTGGGATCCGCATCTCTTGCTCGAGGGCATGATCATCGCCGCGCACGCGCTGGGAGCCGTGCACAACTACATCTACATCCGCGGCGAGATGATGAAAGAGTACGGCGTCTTGGTGAAGGCCGTCGAAGAGGCCTACGCGCGCGGCTACCTGGGCGAGCGAGCCATGGGCACGGGCAATCGCCCCTGTCACATCACGGTGCATCGCGGCGCTGGCGCGTACATCTGCGGTGAAGAGACCGCCCTGCTCAACTCGCTCGAAGGTCTGCGCGGCCAACCCCGTCTCAAACCGCCATTCCCTGCCATCAAGGGCCTCTTCGGGCGACCGACCGTGGTCAACAACGTCGAGACCTTGATGAACGTTCCCTTCATCATCGACAAGGGTGGCCAGTGGTTCGCCGACCTCGGCGTCGGTCGCAGTGGTGGCACCCGCACCGTGTGTGTGTCGGGGCACGTCGAGCGCCCAGGTGTCTACGAGCTGCCCATGACCATCACCTTTCGTCAGCTCATCGATGAGATTTGCGGCGGTGTCTGGAAGGGACGCAAGGTCAAAGGCCTCATCCCTGGTGGCACCTCCATGCCGCCTCTGGACGCCAGCGAGCTCGACGTGCCCGTCGAGTTCGACGCGCTCATGACTGACGAGCGCATAAGGCCGGTCGAGATTGCTGCCGGCGTGCCCTTCGACATGGGTGGCGGTCGTCAGCTGCGCACCATGGCCGGCTCGGGCGGCATCGTCGTCTTCGACGATCAAACCGACGTCGTCAAGCTCTGCTCGCGCATCATGGGCTTCTACCACCACGAGTCTTGTGGTCAGTGCACGCCCTGTCGCGAAGGCACCGGCTGGCTCGACAAGATCTGCAAGCGTCTGGCTGCTGGCAAGGGCAAGGAGGGCGACGTCGAGCTCCTCGGTCAGATCGCCAACGGCATCGCAGGCAACACCATTTGTGCACTCGGTGAGGCCGCCGCCTGGCCGATGCTTGGTTTCTTGACCAAGTTCCGCTCCGACTTCGAGAGCCGCTGCACGATCAAAAAAGGAGCGGCAGCATGAACCAGGTAGTTGTGCGCTGGCTGTGGGTGTCCATTGCCGCAGCGCTCGTCGTGTTTTTCGTTGCCGCCCCTGGGCTCGCGCTAGCGGCCGAGCACTCTGCTCAGGCTGAGGTGAGCGCACATACTTTCAAGAACAGCAAAGCCGTCGCCTTCCTGTTCTGGTTTTTGGCAGCGGGCACCCTTGGCGGATCGATCTTCGTCATCACCCGACGCAACATGGTCACCGCGGTCATGGGCATGGTGGCGACCTTCTTCGCCATCGCCGGCCTTTTCCTCATGCTCTACGCGTCCTTTCTGGCCGTCATGCAGGTCCTGGTCTACGCGGGCGCCATCATGGTGCTCTTCGTGTTCGTCATCATGATCCTCAACCGCCCCGAGGATGAGCCATGGGCCATTCACGGTCTGCTCGGCAAGGGCATGGCCGCTATCGGTCTGCTCTACCTCTTCAAGCGCCTGGCTAGCATCCTGTGGCAGGTCAAGGACACCCACGGGCTGGTCGTCGAAAAGGCCCAGCTGGCCGCGGATGTGGTTCTCAATCACGCCGATCCAGGCGTGGCCGCTGGCACCAAAGAGCTCATCACTCGCAGCTACCAGTTTGGCTCGGTCGAGGGCGTCGGCTACACACTTTTCTCCAACTACCTCTTCCCCTTCGAGGCTGTCTCGATCGTGTTGCTGGTCGCTGTGGTGGGTGCCATTGCCATCGCCCGACCTCTTCACAAAGAAGCCGAGATGGCCGACCAGGAGGCGCCATGACCAGTGCATTTTACGACCTGACGGTCAGCCACTTCCTCATCCTTGCCGCGGCGCTCTTCATGATCGGCGTCGCCGGCGTGCTGCTGCGACGCAATGCCATCATCGTCATGATGTCCATCGAGCTGATGCTCAATGCCGCCAACATCACGATCCTGGCCTTTTCGCGCGGCTTCGCCGGTGAGCATCGGGCCGCCTTTCAAGGTCAGACCTTTGCTCTCATCGTCATCGCCATTGCCGCCGCCGAGGCCGCGGTCGGCCTTGCCATTGTCGTCACGGTCTTCCGTTCACGACGCCACTCAGACATTGATCGTCTGACCCTGCTCAAGAACTAAGGCACAGAGCCATGGAAAAGACGTCCAAGTTATTGTTCTTGATTCCGCTCCTGCCGCTGGCGGGCGCGTTTCTCAACCTCTTTGTCTGGCGTGTGCTCAGCCCATCGACGGGCCGACTGCGCCAGAGCGACAAGCTCACCCACTACACCGCCATCCTCTCGGTCTTGGCGGCCTTTGTGCTGTCCTGCTATCTGATCGGCGGTCCGCTCTGGGAGCAGTTCAACGTCTGGCGCAAGCTTGGCGAAGGCAAGCCCGAGATCATGGGCGGCCTGCACCAGAGTGTATGGACCTGGATCGAAGTCGGCAGCCTCAAGATCAATCTGGCCTTCCGCCTCGACACGCTCAGCGCGGTCATGCTGCTGGTCATCACCGGCATCGGCACGCTGATTCACATCTACTCGGTCGGCTACATGCACGGCGAGAAGCGCTACCCGGCCTACTTCGGTTATCTCAACCTCTTCACCGGAATGATGCTCATCCTGGTGCTCGGCGACAGCCTACCGGTCATGTTCATCGGCTGGGAGGGCGTCGGGCTGTGCTCCTACCTGCTCATCGGCTTCTACTTCGACGAGGACAAAAACGCCAACGCCGGTCGCAAGGCCTTCATTGCCAACCGCGTCGGTGACTTCGCCTTCTTGCTTGGCATCTGTCTGCTCTTCTACGCCACCAAGAGCGTGAACTTCGCTGACCTGCAGTCGGCTGCCTCGATCAGTGCCCTCAAGGACACCTTCGTTGGCGGCGAGCGCATGGCCTTCATGATCGGCCTGCTCTTCTTCATCGGTGCCTGCGGCAAGTCGGCGCAGATTCCCCTCTACGTCTGGCTACCTGACGCCATGGCGGGCCCAACCCCGGTCTCCGCTCTGATTCACGCGGCGACCATGGTCACCGCTGGCGTCTACATGATCGCGCGCATGTCCTTTTTATATGCGCACTCCACGACCGCCATGGCCATCGTCGCCGGCATCGGCGCGCTGACCGCGCTCTTCGCCGCCATCATGGCCTTCGCGCAGACCGATCTGAAGAAGGTCCTGGCCTACTCGACGGTCTCGCAGCTGGGCTTCATGTTCGTCGGTGTCGGCATCGGCGCCTACACCGCTGGCGTCTTTCACCTCATCACCCACGCCTTCTTCAAGGCCGGTCTCTTTTTGGCGGCCGGCTCGGTCATGCACGCCATGAGCGGCTCGGGCGACATCACCAAGATGGGCGGCCTGCGCAAGCTCCTGCCGCGCACGCACATTTCCTTCTTGGTCTACTGCCTGGCCATCGCCGGCATCGTGCCCTTTGCCGGCTTCTTCTCCAAGGACGAGATTCTGGCTGGCGCCTTCGGTGCGCACGCCGAGGGCTGGGCGCCGCTCTACGGAAAGTTCCTATGGGCCGTCCTCTCGGTCGCCGCGCTCGGCACCGCCTTCTACATGTTCCGCCTGTACTTCCTGGTCTTCAGTGGTGAGAACCGCGCAGACGCAGAGACCAAGTCGCACATTCACGAGTCGCCCTACTCGATGACCATCCCGCTCTTGATCCTCGCCGCTTTTGCGACGGTGATCGGGCTCATCGGTTTGCCGCATCTTCAGGGCGTGCACTTGCCGACCATTCTCCATGACTGGCTCGCGCCATCCCTCGTCAACTTCGAGCGCCCATCCTTGCTCGATGCCAAGGGCCTGCCATCGGTGGGCGAAGGCCACGCGAGTGACGCGATGACTCTGGGCCTGATGGGCGTAGCTCTGGTCGTCGGCATGGTTGGCATCGCCGCCGCCTACGCCCTCTACGGCCGCGGCCCATCGGCCAAGGTCGCCAAGATGTGCGAGACCGAGCTCGGTGGCGAGGTTCACAGGGTCGTCTACAACAAGTTCTACGTCGACGAGCTCTACGAAGCCTCCATCCTGGCCCCTTTCCGCGCCACCGCCCGCTTCCTCTATGAAGTGGTCGATCGCTTTCTGATCGACGGCATCATCGTCAACGGCTCGGCCTACATCATCGATGTGCTCAGCCGCCTGGCCCGTTGGTTCCAAAACGGTCAGGTCCAGCGCTATCTGGTTGGCGTCGTCATCGGCGGCGCGCTCATCTTCTACTTCGCCAGCTCACCAAAGCTCGGCTTCAAGTACGAGCAGAAAGCAGGCAACCTGGTCGAGTTCCGTCCCGACGTCGGCGAGGGCATGGATGCCAAGGGCGCGCTCATCGAGTTCGATTTCGACCTCGACGGCGAGCCAGACCACAGCGCCAGCTTCGTGCCTGGCCAGGACATGATCGTTCCCTACAGCTTCGGCGGCGAGGGTTCCTACAAGGTGACCATGACCATGACCGATTCGGTCTTTAAGAAGAAGTACAAGGTGACTCGCACCGTCCACGTGAAGGGTCCAGATACGGGCCGCGAAGGAGGTGCGCAATGAACGGCGCATCCGCACTCTTGCCAGCCGTCCTGGCTCTGCCCCTTATTGGCGCCATCCTGGTCATGCTCCTGCCCAAGGACGAAGACGGGCTGGCCCGCGGTGTCGCCATGGGCGTCTCGCTGCTCACCTTCGGCCTCAGCCTGGCCATCCTGGTCCCATACGACATCAATCCAAGCCACGGCAGCATGCAGCTGGTCTTCGACAAGGAGTGGATTCCCGGCCTCGGCGCGCACTTCAAAGTCGGCGTCGATGGCATCTCGCTCCTGCTCATCCTCTTGACCACCTTCCTCACGCCGATCATCTTGCTCTCGGCGCGTACCTCGATCACCAGCAAGGTGCGCGAGTTCTGCGCCATCATGCTCATCCTCGAGGTCGGCATGCTCGGCGCCTTCATGGCGCTCGACATGTTCCTCTTCTACGTCTTCTGGGAAATCATGCTCATCCCCATGTACCTGCTCATTGGTATCTGGGGCGGTCAGCGCCGCATCTACGCGTCAATCAAGTTCGTCATCTACACCATGCTGGGCTCGCTGCTCATGTTGGTGGCGATCTTCTATCTCTACGCGCAATACGGCGCGGTCACCGGCGAGTACACCCTCGATCTCATGAGCCTGGACAAGTTGGTGCTTCCGCACAACGTGCAGGTCTATTGCTTCCTGGCCTTCGCCCTGGCCTTTGCCATCAAGGTGCCACTCTTCCCACTGCACACCTGGTTGCCGGATGCCCACGTGCAGGCGCCAACTGCTGGCTCGGTCATTCTGGCTGGCGTCTTGCTCAAGTTCGGTGTCTACGGCTTCTTGCGCTTCGCCATGCCGCTCTTCCCCTACGGTGCGGCGCAGATGGCTCCCTACATCGCCTATCTGGCGGTGGCCGGCATCGTCTACGGCGCCTTCGTGGCCTTTGCGCAGAGTGATGTCAAAAAGCTAGTCGCGTACAGCTCGGTCTCGCACCTTGGCTTCTGCATGATTGGTCTCTTCGCCCTCAACAGTCAGGGCATCGAAGGTTCGATCTACGCGATGATCTCGCACGGTCTCACCACCAGCGGTCTCTTCCTCGCCATCGGCGTGGTCTACGAGCGCCGCCACACCCGCGAGATGAGTGAGTACGGTGGCCTGTGGCGACAGATGCCAGTCTTCGCCGCGCTCTTCCTCATCTGCATGCTCGGCTCGGTGGGCCTGCCAGGTCTCTCCGGCTTCGTCGGCGAGTTCTTGACCATCTTCGGCACCTTCATCGCCGACAAGAGCTTCCCCGTCGGTTGGGATCACTTCCTGCCGCATCCGATGTTGCTAGCCGCCGCCGCAACCACCGGCGTCATCTTCGGAGCCGTCTACCTGCTCTACATGTTTCAGAAGATGATGTTCGGCGAGCTCAAGGAGCAGAACAAAGGTCTGCAAGATCTCAGCTGGCGCGAGATTGGTGTTTTCACGCCGCTCGTCATCGGCATCTTCGTTCTCGGTCTGTATCCAAAGCCCATCATCAAGGTGATGAACCCGGCCGTGGACCAGTTCATTCGCAGCTACAAAGAGAAGCTGGCGGAGCCCGATGGTCCCGCTCACATCAAGGGCCTACCGGCGCCGGGTACGGAAGTTCCGACGGCAGAGGCACCAAGCGAGGCCGGAGACACGCCACCTAACGAGGCGGTCGCGCCCAATCCTGCACATGGGGAGCCGGGCCACATCGATTAGGGCCGGATGAACGATGATTACAATTACTCCCAACGACTTTCTCTACCTCGGACCACTCGGCGTACTCACGCTGGTCGGTTTCCTGCTCGTTCTCGCCGAGGCTTTCACTATCGGCAAGCATCGACAGTTCCTGATGCAACTCACCGTGGCCGGCTGCGTGCTGGCCATGCTGGCGGCCATCGTCACCTGGCGACAGCTGCAGCCCGGTCAGACGATCAGCGCCTTCTCCGGAATGCTCATCGCCGATCGCATGAGCATGTTCCTCATCGCGCTCTTCTCGGGAACCACGGCCCTGGTCGCCATGCTCGGCTCCGCTCACCAAAGCGAATACGGTTGGGAAGTCGGTGAATTTTACGGGCTGATGCTGCTGGCCACCGCCGGCATGGCCATGATCGCGATGGCCGGCGACCTCGTCACCATCTTCATCGGCATCGAAACCATGTCGCTGGCGGTCTACGTCATGACGGCTGCCCGCCGCGGCTCGCGAGGCGGATCCGAGGGCGCCATGAAGTACTTCCTCATGGGCGCCTTTGCCTCGGGCTTTCTGGTCTATGGCATGGCGCTTTTGTACGGCGCTACCGGCTCCACCAATCTGGCCGTCATCCGCGGGGTACTTGCTGGGCAAGCTTCGTCGCCTCTGACGGTTGCCGCTGTCTTCCTGCTCATCGTCGCCTTCGGCTTCAAGGTCGCCGCGATTCCCTTTCACATGTGGGCTCCCGACGCCTACGAAGGCGCGCCAACCCCGGTCACGGGCTTCATGGCTGCCGCCGTTAAGACCGCCGCCTTCGCTGGCATGATTCGCGTCTTCGTCTTCGGACTCGGTGGCGATGTCGTGCCCTTCGGTCACATCGGCTGGTCGACCATCTTCGCCATCATGGCCGCTATCACCATGACCGTCGGCAACATCGCCGCGCTTCGCCAAGAGAACGTCAAGCGCATGCTCGCCTACTCGAGTATCGCCCATGCCGGTGTTCTTCTGGTCGGCATCGTCACCGCAGGCATCGATCCCGCGGGCGAGGGCTTGTCAGCCGTCCTCTTCTACTTGCTCAGCTACAGCGCCACCACCGTCGGTGCCTTTGGCGTCATGGTCTGGATCGGCAACCGCGATCGCGAGCGCGTGCTCATCTCGGATTGGTACGGGCTCGGGGCCGCCAAGCCCGCGGCCGCCCTGGTCATGACCATCTTCATGCTGTCCTTTGCCGGCATCCCGCCGACCGGCGGCTTCTTCGCCAAGTTCATCCTCTTTAAGTCGGCTCTGATGGCCCAGGACGGTTCGCTCTTGTGGCTGGTCATCATCGGCGTGCTCAACAGCATGATCAGCATCTACTACTACCTGAAGCTGGTCATGGCGATGTACTTCCGCGAGGCCACTGGTGAGTTCAAGCCACTGCGCTCGGGGGCTCTCACCTTCGTTCTGGTCACATGCGGACTGCTGGTCATGCACATGGGCATGATGCCGAGCCGCTGGCTGGGATATCTCGGCATCTAGCCGGGAAATCCCCGTCCCAGACCTCCCCCACAGCAATCGCGATCTCGACAAGAGTTGAGCCCTTTCAAGGGCTTATAAAGCTGGACACAGACCACCACCTGATATACAGAAAGGGCCTGCTCGGTTGAGCAGCCAACTCACCAAAGAGGTTTTTCCGTTATGGCGTACATCGTTGCCGACCCTTGCATCAAGTGTAAGTACACAGACTGCGTTGCGGTTTGTCCTGTTGAGTGTTTCTTCGAAGGCAAGAACACCCTCGTCATTCAACCCGAAGAATGCATCGACTTCGGCGCTTGCGAGCCCGAGTGTCCAACGACCGCGATCTTCGAGGAGTCAGCGCTTCCCGATAAGTGGAAGGCCTTCATCGAGATCAACAAGGTTTTCTCGGGTGCAACCGCTCCTTCCGACGCCGACACCACGGGCTGGCCTGAGCACATGAAAGAGGCCATCGAGGGTGACTTCGAGGTTTGGCCGCTCATCACCGAGAGCAAAGACGCGCTTCCCGAAGCAGACGACTTCTCGGAGAGCGAAGACAAGATCGGCGACTTCGACGTAACGCCTTTCGCCGGTTAATTCTGACCGAAAGCAGAGACGGCGAGCATGCCTGGCATGCCCGCCGTTTTTTCGTTTCGGAGTCTGCTCTCGGCGCCGGTCTGGAGGGCCACTTGCGAGGGGGCCGAGGCACAGCGCTGCGCCCGTTTAGACGGCGTGTTCCGCGATCAGAGTTTCGCGAAGCTTGGACAGGGCATTTTCCTGAATCTGTCGAATGCGCTCGCGCGACTTGCCGATGGTATTGGCGATGTCCTGCAGGGTGGTCGCGGTCTTGCCCGCGAGCCCAAAGCGACGATTGAGGATCTCGATCTCCAGAGGCGCCAGGGTCTCCAGGGCCTTGGTGGCGCGATCGGCCAGGGCGATGGCGGAAATCTGATCGAAGGCCGAGTCGCTCTCGTCGGTGGTGAAGACCTCGAGTCGCTCGCGATCGCTGTCCTCGCTGAGCGTCTCATCGAGGGAGAGAGAATGGCCGTGAGCTCGCTGCATGGTCTTGTCGAGTTTGGAGACGCTCATGCCGACAGCCGTGGCGACCTCTTGCCGGGTGGCTTCGCGACCGAGTTGCAGGCTCAGCTCCTGACTTGTCTTGCGAATCTTCTGGCTGGCCTCTGTCACGTGCACGGGCACCCGAACGGTTCGGCTCTTGTCAGCCACGGCTCGGCCGATCGCGTGTCGAATCCACCAGGTGGCATAGGTCGAGAAGCGAAATCCGCGTCTCTCGTCAAAGCGAGCAACCGCCTTGAGCAGGCCCAGGTTGCCCTCTTGGATGAGATCGGCGAGGCCCATGCCGCTAAATTGGTAGCGACGGGCCACGCTCACCACCAGGCCGAGATTGCTCTCGACAAAGGAGTTGCGAGTCTGGTTGGCCGCAAAGCGCAGCGCGTCCAGGCACGAGCGCAACGCGATGAGTCCCTCGAGTCGGGCGGCGTTGCCCGTGAGCACAAGCTCGGATTCGTTGCCAGCCATCAAGGCGTCGAGCTCAGAGAGGAGGGCCTTGAGAAGATCTTGGTCGGGATCGATCTCGCGGAGCGTTGCGGCGAGTTTTTCCGCCGCTCGCGCCAGCGACTCACGGGAGGCCTTGGAGCGGGTCTTGGCAAGCCGAGTTGAAGCCGCTTTCAAGGCCCGCAGGGGCAGGTCCTTGCCACCCTCGGCATGCGCTTCGATGTACTTGGCGATGGAAGCGACCAAAGGCGCATGGGTGAGCAGAGCCACCCAAACCGCTTCCTCACGTGCGCGCAGGTTCTCGGCAAGGGTTGCCTCGCCATCGGCGTCGAGCAAACCGCCCGTCGACATCTCTTGAAAGTAACGGCCAAGCGAATTGTTGCGGTCGGCGGTGGGGACGGAGCGTTTCCTGGTAGCGGTGGTGAGGTGGTCTTGCATAGTAGTTGGCTTTCTTCTTCGAAGAAGATGGCCGCGGAGAAGCCATCGAGAAGCCGCGCGTCCCTGGAACCTAAGGTTCGGGTTGGGGCCACTCAATCGGGCTGGTCCTCGAAGACTGGACCAACCGTTGACGCAAACTGTGCATGAATTTCTCGGCAGCAAGCCGTAATCACTGAAAATCGTACAAGTGGGCAATATCTCCGCCCAATATTGCCGATTTCTTGCCCAGACCGCCCGTACGCCCTTCAATAGGAACTTAGAAAGGGAGGGTCATATGAAGACACGTAGCGCTACATCCAATGCACGCCGCACCTTGTTGCGCAAAGGCAGGGACCTGCTTCGAGCGACGAGCCGGGGGCGGGGCAGGGCGAAAGCAGCCGACGTGATGGACATGCTCGACCTCCGCGAACGGCAACTGCTGTCCTCCATTCACCTGGCACTCGAGAAGATCGAGCGAGGCATCTTTGGGGCGTGCGACACCTGCGCGGAGCGCATTAGCGAAGAACAGCTCGAGCAAGAGCCGTGGAAGCTCAACTGCCCCGAATGTGATCTCGCTGCTGCCAGCCCGGGCCCGACGGCGGAAGACGCTGTTGCGGCCGATCTGAGCTAGGAGCGGCAAAGCCGATCTGAGCCAGGAGCGGCAAAGCCGATCTGAGCCAGGAGCGGCAAGCCGATCTGAGCCAGCACCGAAGCTGGCGTCAGCCCCGCTAGGAGGCGACGCCAACCGGCCGAAGGCTAGCCGCTGATAGCGGCGGCTGCGGCCAGCTTGTCTTCGCGCTTGCGCACGTTGTGATCAAGCGACTTCTTGCGCAGTCGGATGTTCTCTGGCGTCACTTCGACCAGCTCGTCGTCGTTGATGAACTCGAGGGCAAGCTCGAGGCTCAAAACGCGCGGCGGGGTCAAGGTCAGCTTCTCATCGTGGCTGTGGGTGCGGATGTTGTTGAGCGCTTTGGCTTTGTTCGGGTTAACGACCAGATCCTGGGCCCGCGAGTTCTCGCCGATGATCATGCCGCCGTAGACCTTCACGGCGTTGCCGATGAAGAGCACACCGCGCTCTTGCAGCGGGTGCAAGGAGTAGGCGCTGGTGACGCCCTGCTCGAGAGCCACGAGCACACCGTTGGTGCGACCGCGCAGAGTGCCGGCCCAAGGACCGTACTCGGCAAACTGGCTGTTGAGAGTTCCGGTGCCGCGGGTGGCGGTCAAGAAGGCCGAGCGATAGCCGATGAGGCCACGGGCCGGCATGCGATAGACCAGGCGCTGACGACCTTCGCCAGCAGGCTCCATGACGTTCATGGTGCCAAGGCGTCGACCCATCTCTTCGATGACCGTGCCCGAGTACTCCTCCTCGAGCTCGATGGTCACGTCTTCCCATGGCTCGAGGACGCTGCCGTCTTCAGCCTCTTTGGTGATGACCTTGGGCGGCGATACACACAGCTCGAAGCCCTCGCGGCGCATGGTCTCGATGAGAATCGAGAGGTGTAGCTCGCCGCGGCCGCTCACGCGAAACACGCCGGCCTCGCCGGTCTCTTCGACGCGCAAGGCGATGTTCGATTTGATCTCGCGCATGAGGCGCTCGCGAATGTTTCGCGAGGTGACGAGCTTGCCCTCGGTGCCAGCAAAGGGACCGTCGTTGGGGCGAAACTCCATCACCATGGTGGGCGCGTCGACCTTGAGGGTCGGCAGGATAATGGGGTCGGCGATCGAGGTAATCGTCTCGCCGACGTTCAGCTCGGTCATGCCGGTGAGGGCGATGATGTCGCCGGCGCGGCCGCGCTCGAGCTCGAAGCGCTTGAGACCCTGGAAGCCGAGCACCTTCTGGATGCGGAACTCCTTGCGGCTGCCATCGCGCATCGCTTGCAGAACGCGATCACCGACTTTGACGCTGCCGCTGCGCACGCGGCCGATGGCCATGTAGCCCAAGAAGTCGTCGTAGGCGAGGGTGGCGCACTGCATGCAGAGGGGTCCGTCTTCGTCGCCGGGGGCTGGCGGTGCTTTCTCGACGATGAGATCGAGGAGCGGCGCAAAGCCGTTTTGCTCGTCTTCCATGTTGAGGATCGCGAAGCCCTGCTTGGCAGAGGCGTAGACCACGGGGAAGTCGAGTTGCTCGTCGGTGGCGCCAAGGCTGCTAAAGAGGTCGAAGACTTTGTCGACAGCTTCGTCTGGATCCACGCGCGGGCGGTCGATCTTGTTGACCACCAAAATGGCGGGCAGACCGAGCTCGAAGGCCTTCATGGTCACAAAGCGCGTCTGTGGCATGGGGCCTTCGTTGGCGTCGACGAGCAGAATCACTGCGTCGACCATGCCGAGCACGCGCTCGACCTCGCCACCAAAGTCGGCGTGGCCGGGGGTGTCGACGAGGTTGATGCGGATATCTTTCCAGGTTACCGAGGTGCACTTGGAGAGGATGGTGATTCCCCGCTCACGCTCCAGGTCATTGGAGTCCATGGCGCGCTCGGTGAGAACCTCGCCCTTGCGGAACGAGCCAGCCTCTTTTAGAAGGCCATCGACAAGGGTGGTCTTGCCATGATCAACGTGCGCGATGATAGCGACATTACGGACATCTGCTCTTTGTGACATTACTGCGACTGCTTTGTTTGGGAGGTGAAGACCCGTCGTGTCTTGTTGTTTCCCTGTGGCTCTACACCAAGGGGACGGACCGAAAGTTTATCTTGGCGCAAGCAAATGACCCGACCAGATTCTTTTGCCATGTGCACCTTGCCTTCGCTGACGCGGTGCACCGTGCAGCGACCGAAGCTCTCGTGCTCGAGGACATCGCCGGGCGATAAGCTGAGGGGCTCGGTAGGCTGGGTCACTGCTGCTTGGCTCACTGCTGCTTGGCTCGCGCCGCTGTGCTTGATTTCGCTGGCTTCGATCACATCGGCCCACGATGCGCGAGGGCTCGCGTCGGGCTGAATCTTGGTCGGGGGCGTCATCGCGGCGGTCTATACCAGATGAATCCCCAGATGCCGAGAACTGCCTGTCAGCTGGGCAAGCTTTGACGCTTTGTGAGCATTCTCCACCAGGGTGAGTCTCATAAGTGCATGAAAACACAGGTGGCATGCCCTCTGCTTTGCGGGTATTCCATGAGCGAGAAGCACGAGCGCATGCTGCGAGTGGGCCTGGCGGGCGTCTTGGCCATGCTCAGCGACCTGTGTGCGCTGGTGTTCTTGGTGGAAAAGCAGCATCTGCAGGTCGCGCTGGCGGCTCTCCTGGCGGCTGGCGTAGGGGCGGTTCTTAGCTTCTTCCTCAACAAGTACTGGGCGTTTCGAGACTTCTCGCCGATACGAATTGCCCAGCTCTCCGGCTTTGCGACCGTGGCCGTGGGCTCGGCGCTGCTGGTTACCGCTTGTGTACAGCTCCTG
>JAHEAK010000298.1 GCA_024642805.1 Kofleriaceae bacterium
GGGCGAAGAGCTCGGCGGCGCGATCTTTTTCCGCCGGATCCAGGAAGTGCACCATGCACAGCTCGTTGTCCTTGGGCAACTGGGCAACCACCGTCATCTTCTTGAGGTGCCACATGGCGCGCTTGTCCGCGCTCTGATCAGGCTCGCCCATCTTGGCCATGAGATCGGCACCGACGGGACCTGGGTCACAGGACCAGACGCCGACCTGGATCTCGACCAGGGGCGCGTCCTCCGCGTGGCCGCGGAAATACAGATCGGTCTGGGTCTTAAAACCGGCGATGGATGGCGACGGGTTGAGGAAGCAGAAGGTGTAATTGCCCTCGGGCTGACACTTGTAGCCGTCGGCCGGTGTGCTCTTGCCGATCTTGAAGATTCCAAAGCCGCTCGGATCGGCCTTCTTCTTGTCACAGCCGGGCGCGAGCATGGCAAGCGCTAGCACGCATACCAATGAATTTGCTCCGAATTGGTGTCCTGGCATGCATTCGAGGATACCATCGTCGACGCCGGCTGCAATGCGAGCTCTGTCCATCCTCCTCACGGCCCTGGTCCTTCTTGGACTGTCCTCGGCCTGCTACACCGACGCGCCCCCTCGGCTCCCCGAGGTCGCGGAGCTTGGGCTCGTGCCGCTGACCCCGCCGGATCGCGAGCGCGGCCAGACGCTCTTCGCCGAGCACTGCGCCGCCTGCCATGGAGACACCGGGCGCGGGGATGGCTGGAAGGTGGCCGAGCTCAAGGGCCCCCGGCCGCGAAACTTCCACGATGCCAAGATGGTCGAGACCATGTCGCCGGCGCGCGCCTACCTCGCCATCAGTCAGGGCGTGCCGCGCACCGAGATGAGCGCCTTCGAGCTTCTGTCTGGGCCCGATCGCTGGCACCTGGCCTTCCACATCCTCGCCCTCGGTCACACGGAGGAAGCCGCCCAGCGAGGCCGCGAAATCTTCGCCGGTCTGGCCTTGGCCTTGCCCACGCCGCGCAGTCTCAGCGAGCTTTCCAACAAGAAGATCATCGACGACTTGCTCGCTCGCAAGGTGGAAGCGGCAAGCGCCAGACAGGTCCTGGCCTACCTGCGTCGCGAGGCAACCTTCGCACCACCGACCACCGTGCTGGCGCCGGCGCGCATGGCCATCGTCGATGCCATCGCCGAGTATCGCAAGGGCATGCACGCGCGCGCCAAGACCGACTTGCAAGCCGCCCACCTCGACCAGCTCGAGAGCATGTTCAAGATCTTGCGCGAGATTGAAGACCGCGCCCAGATCCTCTTTGCAAGTCTCGACAAGGCAGAGCCCATCCTCTCGCAGCCCTTGAGCGCGGGCATTGCCGTCGCACAGAGCGCCTCCATCGCGCTCTCCTTCGCCCTCGATGGCGCACTCTGCCTCTTCATCCTCATCGTGGTCGGCTCGCGACGCGGAGCCGATCGTCGCGAGCGCAAGAGCGTTGGCCTCGGCGTGCTCATCGGCATGATCCTGGCCGTCGCGATTTGGCTGGGCTGGCATCAGCTTTCCGGGATGTTTCCCGGGTCCATGCGCACAACATTGAGCCTCTTGATGTCGACAACGGTTGCGCTGGTATGCGCACCGCTCCTGGTTGCAACCACCCGCTACTTCTACCGGCCTCCGCAGACGCGCTTGCACGCCGCACCTTCTTGGCTGGTCTTCCTCTTCGTGATGGCCTGCGGCATTCTCGTCCGCGATGCGCTCGAGGCCGTGCCCGCGCTCGTGACCATTGCCAGCTTCAGTCCGGCCGCCCTGCTCGGCTTCTTGGGTGCAGGCATCGCCATCATCGCTCTGGTTGGCCTCTTGGTGGCCATGGAGCGCCGTCTCGCGGTGACCGCACGGGTCGCGCTCTTGTGCATGTCGGTGGTGACGGTCTCGGTGATTGCCGCTGGCAATGCCGCTCGCAGCGCACAAGATCTGGGACTCATCGCCAGCAACGCCGCGGGCCACGTGCAGAGCCCGTGGTTGGCATTCTGGCCCAGCGCCCAGGGTGTGCTCGCTCAGCTGTGCGTGGCGACGGCCTGCGTCTTGGCGCTAGCTGTGAGCACCTTCGTTCGCCACGAGCGCGGCGCGTAGGGCGAGGCTCGGCCCGAGGAGTCGAGCCGAGCAGCAAGCGAGCCGACTACTCGAGGGTGAAAGCCAGGATGCCTGGCATCGCGGTCGTGAACACGCCGCTATCTGGATCCACCGAGTCGAAGTAGACCTGAAAGCGCAGGTCACACTCTTGGGTGCCGAGCTCGCCGCGCAAACGACCTAGGGGCTGGCACGAGCCCACGAAGGGCATTTGCCGAACCAGCTCATTGCACACGTCGACGCCAAGCGAAATCGCGGCATCGCAGCTTTGCTGGTTGACGGTGACCAGCGGGCGAGCGCTCGAGTTGATCATCAGGTGACTGCGAGGTCCGTCCCATTGATTCTTGGGAACGAAGGCGATGCCGGCGTCCTGGTAGTACTGCTCGATCACCGCCTCGCAACCCTGAAACTCTTCGACGTTGCAGGTGGCGCTGCAGCCGTCCCAGTCTTCGCGATTGCCGTCATCGCATTGCTCGTCGCCGTCGACGACGCCGTCGCCGCAGTGATCGCTGGGACTGTTGACTGGCGTGCCGCTGAGATCGAAGGCGTAGATTTCTTCCAGCTCACCGCTGCGCTGCAGGCGAGCCGCGCAGCGAGGTGTGCTGTGCGCCATGAAGTAGGTGGCCTGGCCGTAGCAGTAGCTCTCACCACTGATGCTGCCCAGAAGGCCGCAGGCCTGCGAGAGGAGATTTTCGACCTCTTGGCAGGACTCGAGAGTCACGGCCCCGGTCGGCGTTGCACTGGGCAGGCTGTACAGGCCCTGGGCAAGCACTTCTTGAATAGGGGCGATGGAGGCCTGGCCGACCAACGAGTCGGAGAGGGCCTGACCGACTTCGCTTGGCTCGGTCACGCGGCCGGCATCAGAGCCTCCGGTGCACGCGGGCAGGAGGAATGCGAGGACAGCGAAGCGGAATGGGGCGGGGATGGGACGAGGTAGATGCATGGCGCCACCCTGAGCAACCGCCATGCCCAGGTGTGCTCACTGTTATTTCAGGGACTCGCAGGCGTAAATGATGTCGCGCCCTCAAATTTTTGCGATCCGGGCACGCGGCCTCCGTGAATTTTGGCTGGCGAATGTGCAATAGATGCCGCCATGCACACGCTGCGAATGCCCGCCGAATGGGAGCCACACGATGCACTCTGGCTGGCCATGCCACATGACGAAGAAGAGTGGGGCGCCTACTTTCAGGGTGCGCGCCAAACTCTTCGAAGCATGGTGCGCGAACTGGCCGCCGACCCAGGTGGCGACGCCACCCAGCTCTTGGTGACCGAAATCGATCCCCAGCTCGAAGGCGCACAGCAGCACATCGCCGAATATGGCGATATCTGGCTGCGCGACACCGGCCCGATCTTTCTGCACGCCTCGGGCAAGGAGCTAGTCGCCGCGGGTTTCGCTTTCAACGGTTGGGGCGACAAGTACGACTTTCCCGGCGACAAGAAGGTCGCTGCTGCCATCGCGCGCATCGCAGGCGTCGAGCTGCACCGGCACGCACTGGTCGCCGAAGGTGGCAGCCTCGACTGCAATGGCGCTGGAACTTTTCTTAGCACCCGAGAGTGCCTGCTCAACTCCAACCGCAACCCGGGCATGAGTGAGAGCCAGGTCGAAGCCGCGCTTGCCACGGCGCTTGGCTGCCAAAAGCTCATCTGGATCGATCGCGGATTGCGCGGTGATCACACCGATGGGCACATCGACAACCTGGCCCGCTTCGTGTCCAAGACCGAGGTCTTCTGCATGTCGCCAAGCGGAGCCAGCGATCCCAACAAGGACATCCTCGAGGAAATCCAGGCCGCGTTGCGAGCCGCACGCACCGCCGAGGGCGAACCACTACAGATCATCGCCGTACCTAGCCCCGGCGCCCTCGAAGGGCCGAGCGGCCTGATGGCGGCGTCCTATTGCAACTTCCTCATCACCAATCGCTGCGTGCTGGCGCCCGTCTTCGATCGCGCCGCCGACAGCGAAGCACTCGCCACGCTCGGCAATCTCTTTCCGGATCGGCGAATTGTGCCCATCGAGGCCTACGCCCTCTTGACCGGAGGCGGTACCGTGCACTGCATCTCGCAGCAACAACCGAGTCGTCCTCGTTCCGGGGCGCCTGGTGCCGAGGCTGCTCTTTCCAAAGATCCGGTTTCGCGTTAGTTGGTTCCCATGTCAGAGATCGTTCGAGTCGCCGCCATTCAGTCCGCCTTCGCAGAGGAGTGCGATCGCAACGTGCAGCGCATGGACGCCATGGTCCGCGAAGCGGCCAGCGCCGGCGCACAGATCATCCTCATGCCCGAGCTCTTCGAGGGCCGCTACTTCCCCCAGGAGCAGCTCGAGGAGGACTTCGAGCGCGCGAGGCCCGCGAGCGATCATCCGACCATCACGCACTTTCAAGCACTGGCCAAGCAGCTGGGTGTCGCCCTGCCCGTGTCCTTTTACGAGCGCGATGGCCAGTATCTGTACAACAGCGTGGCTATGGTCGACGCCGATGGCCAGCTTCTAGGTATTTATCGCAAGAGCCACATCCCCGACGGGCCCGGCTATCAGGAGAAGTTCTTCTTCCGACCAGGCGACACGGGTTTCAAGGTCTGGAAGACCCGCTTTGGCTGCGTGGGCGTCGGCATCTGCTGGGATCAGTGGTTTCCCGAGGCGGCGCGCGCCATGGTCGCCCAGGGCGCCGACATCCTCTTCTATCCAACCGCCATCGGCAGCGAGCCGCACAACGCCGAGCTCGACACCAAGGACCCGTGGCAGCGCGTCATGCAAGGCCACGCGGTCGCCAACGCCTGCGGCCTGGTGGCTGCCAATCGCATCGGCCAGGAGAAAGACATCTCGTTCTACGGCTCGAGCTTCATCTGTGATCAGCGCGGCGACATGCTCGCCGAGATGGATCGCAGCGAGGCTGGCAGCATCTTCGCCGACTTCGATCTGCGCAGCCTGCGCAACTACCGCGACAGTTTTGGATTCTTCCGCGACCGTCGCCCCGAGCTCTACAAATAGCGCTCGGATCTGCCATCACCGCCACGAACGCATCTCGCCCCTTAGGAGCTATCTCATGAGCAATCTCGTCAACTACTCGACCAGCGAAGGTGTTGCCACCATCGAACTGTGCAACCCACCCGCCAATGCCTACAGCTACCAGATGTTCCGCGAGATGGACGACGCCATCTTGCAGGCCCGCTTTGACGACGATGTGCACGTCATCGTTTTGCAGGGCGCTGGCGAGAAGTTCTTCTGTGCCGGAGCCGATATCTCTATGCTCGACGGCGTCACCCCCAAGTTCAAATACAACTTCTGCCTGCACGCCAACGAGACCCTCTTGCGCCTCGAGCACACCAGCAAGCTGGTCATTGCCGCGATCGGTGGTCACTGCGTCGGCGGCGGCCTCGAGGTCGCCCTGGCCGCCGACCTGCGGGTCGCCAAAGCGGGTGCCGGTAAGATAGGCCTGCCAGAGGTCAAGCTCGGTGTTCTTCCGGGCACCGGTGGCACACAGCGACTCACGCGCCTAATTGGCAAGAGCAAGGCCATCGAGATGATGATCGAGTCGGCCATGCTGAGCGTGGAAGAAGCGGCCGCCATCGGGCTCATCAACAAGGTCTTCGCCCCGGAGGATTTTCAGGCACAGGTGCGCGCCTACGCCCGATCCTTCTGCCCACCAGGCAAGGCCTCCAAGGCGGTTGGACTCATCAAGCGCGCGGTGCAAAGTGGCGACGACCTGAGCCTCGAGTCGGGGCTAGCCCTCGAGCGCGAGCTGCAACAGCAGCTCTTTCAAAGCGATGACGCCAAAGAGGGCATCGGCGCCTTCGTCGGCAAGCGCGAGGCCGTGTTTACCGGTCGCTAAGAGCGGTTTTCACGGCTTCGGCGCTTCTCCCCGCGGCGCGCGTGTCGAGTGCGCGACGGGCGGGGCGCGGGCAGGCATTTTCAGCGCGCAACTTGCGGGGCGCGGCCATTTTGGGCAAGCAAAGCGCGGGGCTTGCCGTAGACTCGTTGGTCTATGCAAGAGCAGCCCTCCCCTCCCTCCAATTCCACCAGCCCATCGGCGGCAACGAACTCTTCGGGCTCCACGGCCGCCAATTCTGCCAACGCTTCTTCCGCTGGCCAGGCCTCGGCGCCAGCTCCTGGGGCGCAAGCTCCTGGGGCGCAAGCTCCTGGGGCGCAAGCTCCTGGCGCGCAACCACCTGGCCCGCCGCCGCGCAAGAAGGGACTGGTGCACAGCCTTCTCTACTATCGGCACTTCGCAGGTAATCCCTTCGATTTCGTCGGCTCGCGCTTTCGGCAATACGGCGACATCTACCGGGCCGACAATCCCGACGGCAGCGCGCTCTACGTGCTGCGCAATCCCGAGCACATTCGCGAGGTGCTCGCCACCAAGAGCGCAAAGTACAAGAAGCAGCACTCCGCCTTCGAGCGCCTGACCGCCGTCCTTGGCAATGGACTCTTGACCAGTGATGGCGAGGATTGGAAACGCCAGCGTCGCCTGGTGCAGCCGGCC
>JAHEAK010000299.1 GCA_024642805.1 Kofleriaceae bacterium
GGCCGGACTCTCGTCGGCAAAGCGCACGGCGTCTTCGATTTCTTCTTTGACCTCGGCGGCGACGGCGTCGAGCTTTGATTCCTCGACCTTCAGCTCGTCGGTGAGGCGGCGCTTTGCCCGCAACAGAGGGTCGCCTTCCTTCCATTGCGCCACCTCTTCGCGGGTTCGGTACAGGCCCGGGTCAGACATCGAGTGGCCGCGAAAGCGATAGGTGCGCACTTCGATGAGGGTGGGCGTGTTGGTCTCGCGAGCTTTCTCGACAGCAAGGCCAATGCGGCGCTTGACCTTGATGACGTCGTCGCCATCGAAGCGATCGCGATCCATGCCGTGGGCGAGCGCGCGCAGGGAGATGTCAGGCACGGCGACCGTGCGGTCCAGGGGCGTGCCCATGGAGTACTGGTTGTTCTCGCAGATGAAGACGCAGGGCAGCTTCCACAGGGCGGCCAGTGCCAGTCCCTCGGCAAAGCCGCCAATGGTGGCCGAGCCGTCGCCAAAGAAGACCACCGATACGCGCTTCTCTTTCTTGTACTTGGCTTTGAAGGCCGCGCCCACCGCCAGAGGAATATGGCCGCCGACGATGCCGTGTCCGCCAAGGAAGTTGTGCTCGGCCGAGAACATATGCATCGAGCCGCCCAGACCCTTGGAGATGCCCGTCTTCTTGCCCCACATCTCAGCAAGAATTTGTCTGGCGCTTACCCCGCGGGCGTAGATGTGGCCGTGCTCGCGATAGGTCGCGGTCACGTAGTCTTCGGGTCGCAAGGCGGCGACGGTGCCCGTGCAGATGGCTTCCTGGCCGATGATGAGGTGAAGGAATCCGCCGATCTTGCCCACCGAGTAGGCCTTGGCTGAGGCTTCCTCCATGCGCCTGATGGCAAGCATCTGCTTGTACAGGGGCAAGAGCTCCTCGGCGCTTGTGGCCTCGAGATATTCGGCGGTATCTGGCTCGATACGTAGGTCTGCGCTACTGGTCGACATGGCGAGCGCAGCATAGCCGAGCGACCCTGGCATCGCTACACGGGCGAGCGCATTTGACCGAGGCAATTTCTCGGGATTGTTGAGTTTGTCGACGCTACCCTGCGAGCGCTAGCGCGGTAGATCCAGCTGCATCTCGGCGTCCGCTACGACCGTGCCGATCGCCTGGGAAATCGCTTGGCCGCTCGAATCCACGCTGGTGAGGACGACCTGCACAAAGCGGGGCGGCATGGCCGGATAGAAGACGCTGCCGTTTTCGCAAGGGACGGGAAAGAAGGCCACGCTTTCATCGCGCAGCGAGTCGGGCTCAAAGCGCACTTCCAAGGCGTCGATGCCCTGGCAGGGTGCGGGCGCATTCACGCTCGGCTCGACGCCAGCGACGGTCCAGCGGATGCGAATGTCGTTGGCACTGCTGCGCAGGACGCACTCGCCAATCGGGCTGCACAGATCCTGGCAATCGGCCGGGCTCTGGCAGCTAGCGCCCTCATCCGGGGGGCTGGTCAAGCCGATGCAGGCCGCCAAGAGCGATGTGCTCAGGAGCAGGGCGCACATGAGTTCGCGACGAGCGGGATGAGACCGGGACATTGTGGCCAGTCTGTCATAGCATTCGGAAGGGTCCATGAGGGAGATGACGATTGCCACGCTGAATCTCTGGGGCACGACCGGGCCCTGGCGTGAGCGGATGCGCATCGCGGCCAGCGAGATGCAGCGACACGGTGTTGAAGTGTTGCTTGCACAAGAGTCATCTATGGCTTCGGAATATCTGGCAGAACTTCTGGCCATGCGCATCTTGCACGGCCCCACCGAGAGCCCTGGCTTTGGCCTGGCGATCCTCTACGGCGGGCATGTGGATCGAGAGCAGTGCGTGACGCTGCCTGCGTCTGCGGGAGAGCATCGGCAGCTGCTCTCGTGTCGCCTGGCCAAGACCAACACCTGGCTGCACTGCACGCACTTGAGTCACAGGCTCGAGGAGGGCGAGCTTCGAGCGCAACAAATTGCCTGCATCGAGAGCACACTGCGGGAACTCGATGAGCACGGGCTGCACATCCTGGGCGGTGACATGAACGCGGATCCAGATAGTGCCGAGATGCGGCTCTTGATCGGCGCTGGCGAGGGCGGCAGCACAGGACCTTCGATGCAGGACGCCTGGTCGCGCCACAGCGCCATAGGAGACGAGGGCTTTACCTGGTGCATGCAGAGCGGTGAGGCACGTCTGGCTCGCAGCATTGCCTACGACCGACGCCTCGACTACCTCCTGGTATCGCCACAGAGCGAGCAGGGCGCCGGCACCATCCTGGCCAGCGGCAGAGTGTGCGAAGACAGCGATGCCCAGGGCCTGCATGCCAGCGATCACTGCGGGGTTTGGGCTCGCGTCGAACTCGGAGACAAGGGCCGAGCGCGCAGGCGCCAGCGACTCTTGGTCATCGACGACGATGAAGGTATTCGAGTCACCATCGAGGCGGCACTCGAAGAGCATGACGTGGTCTCCGTCGAGTCAGCGGACAAGGCCAAGGAGCTCTTGGCTAGCGGTGGCTTCGATGTCGTCTTCTGCGACTTGATGATGCCGGGCTTGACGGGGGCCGAGCTCTTCGACGCGCTAGACGGCTGCTCGGCCTACCGCAGGCGCTTCGTCTTCATCAGCGGCGGCAACCTGCCCAGCAACGTGCGCGCTTTCGTCGAGGAGGAAGACCGGAGCATTCTCAGGAAACCTTTCTCAATCTCCTCGCTGCGTGAGTCTGTCGAGCGGATCTTGCGTGAGCGGGCCAGCTAAGGCGTGCTCTCGCCGGAATTCGTTTGACCAGGGCTTCGCCAGCCTGCATCCTGCGCCACCTCTAAGGGAGCTTCAGGATGCGCCATATCTACTCAGATTTCATCGACAAAGTATTGAAACCCACGCGCTACCTTGGCGGTGAGTATCTGTCGGTGAACAAAGACCCAGCCAAGGTCAAAGGGCGCATCGTCTTGGCCTTTCCCGATGTCTACGAGCTCGGCATGTCCCATATGGGCACGAAGATCTTGTACTCGGGCCTCAACAAGCACGAAGACCTGTGGGCCGAGCGCAGCTTCTGCCCGTGGGTCGACATGGAGAAGGAGCTGGTGGATCGCAAGATGCCGCTGGTTTCTCTCGAGAGCCAGACGGCTCTGTGCGAGTTCGACATGATTGGCTTCTCGCTGCAGTACGAGCTCAGCTACACCAACGTGCTCACGATGCTCGATCTGGGCGGTGTTCCGCTCTTGGCCGCCGATCGCGCCAACGACGCGCCCTTCGTCGTGGCAGGTGGTCCGTGCGCGACTCACGCTGAGCCCGTCGCCGACTTCTTCGATTTCTTCTTCATTGGCGAGGCCGAAGAAGAGCTCGCCGACTTGCTGCGCCAGGCTGCCGCGGGACGACGCGCCGGTCGCGATCGCCAGGAGCTCCTCGCCGAGCTCGCGTCTCGCTTCCCGATCTACGTGCCTTCGCTCTACGAGCTCGAGACCGACGAAGAGACCGGCATGGAAGTGGTCGGTGCGGCAAAGCATGCAGGCGTTCCCAACCGGGTGCGTCGGGCCATGATCGCCAATCTAGATGACTATCCCTTCCCATCGGATGCGCCGGTGCCCTACGCCGAAGCGGTCTTCGATCGCGCAGGCGTGGAAATCGCCCGCGGTTGCACCGAGGGCTGTCGCTTCTGCCAGGCCGGCATGATCTATCGCCCTGTGCGCGAGCGCTCACCTGACTCGATCGTCAAGAGCATCGTCGACGGTGTCGACAAGGCCGGCTACGACGAGACCTCGCTCACCTGCCTCTCGACCGCTGACTACTCGAGCATCACGCCGCTGGTGAAACGCGTGATGGGCGAAATCAAGAAGAAGCGCGTCTCGCTGTCCATCTCGTCCCTGCGCGCCTACGGCCTTGGCCACGAGATCCTCGACGAGATGGCGCAGATGCGCATCTCTGGGCTCACCTTTGCGCCCGAGGCCGGCACCCAGCGCATGCGCGACGTGGTCAACAAGAACGTCGGTCGCGAGCACATCGAGGAGAGCGCGCGTCGCGTCTTTGGGCGCGGCTGGCATCGGCTCAAGCTCTACTTCATGATCGGCTTGCCCACCGAAGAAGACGAAGACGTGCAGGGCATCGCCGACACCGGCAAGGACATGCTCGACATTGGTCGCAAGGAGTGCGGTCGCAAGTCGGAGGTGACGGTCTCGGTGTCGACGCACGTGCCCAAGCCCCACACGCCTTTTCAGTGGTGTGCACAAGACAGCTTGCCTGAGGTCAAACGCAAGCAGCAGCTTCTGCGCGGCCAGCTGCACCAGCGCGGCATGAAGCTCAAGACCCACGATGCCGGCACCTCCTGGGTCGAGGGCGTCATGAGTCGAGGCGACAGACGCCTTGGCGCTGCCATCCTTCTGGCCTGGAAAAAGGGCGCGCGCTTCGATGGCTGGACCGAGTGCTTCGACCTGCGCGACTGGCAGGCGGTCTTCGAAGAGTGCGGTGTCGACGCCGACTCCTACTTGAGCACCCGCCCCATCACGGCGCGCTTGCCGTGGGACCACATCGACGTTGGCCTGGAAGATGGCTTCCTGCTCAGTGAGTACCGCAAAGCGGTCAAAAACCGCCTGTCGCCACCTTGTGGCAAGGTTCGTGGGCATCTGGTCCACCACTCCAATCTGCAAGAAGCCGAGGCTGAAAAGGGCAAGCTTGTCTGCTACGACTGCGGCGTCGCTTGCGATCTGAGCGCGATGAAGGCCGAGCGCCTGGTCTACCTGCGCAGCCTGGGAGCGCATGTGCCGACGCCGCCGAGCGACAAGGTCGTGCGCGCCACCAAGGAGATCAAAGGGCAGAAGCATCCGACCCCGCGCGAAGATGACAACAAGGACGAAGTGACTCGTCGCATTCGCCTGCGCTACGCCAAGGTTGGGCGCATCAGCTATCTCGGCCACCTCGACACCATGCGTGTGCTCATTCGCCTGTTCCGGCGCGCCGACATCGATGTGGCCTACAGCAAGGGCTTTAGTCCCAAGCCGCAGATGCACTTCGCACCGGCCTTGCCGCTCGGCGTGTCGAGCTTTGGCGAGCTAGCCGATGTCGTGGTGGTATCGACCATGAGCAGCGAGGAAATGTATCGCCGCCTGGTCGAGGTTTCGCCGGAGGGCCTGATGTTCACCGGCCTATGGGAGCTCGATAAAAAGGATCCAGATCTGAGCCGACTCATCGAAGGCTACGAGCTTTTGATTTCGCCTGCCGAAGGCGAGCGCGACTTTAGCCCGGCAGCCCTGCAAGAGATTGCCGACAGCTTCCTGGCCAGTGAGGAAGTGACCGTCAAGCGCAAGGACAAGGACATCGACGTGCGTGCCTTCGTCGACAGCGTCGAGGTCATCGCCGGCGCCGCGGCTCAGGAATTCTGTGCCGTTCTCGACTGGCCCAAGGTGCCGGCGCTTCTGCGCGTTCAGGTACAAAGCTCATCGCTCGGATCGCGCAAGCCCATCGAGGTCTCTCGGGCACTTGGCGTCGCCGGCACGGAATTGGCCGGTGCGCCGGTCGTTCGCCTGGCGCGCCTTGGCTTTGCAGGACTCAAACTCGACACAGCTAGTGACATCGGGGTCGAACAGGGGCTACAAAGTCTACGGCCGAGCGCTCCGACAAGCGAAGCGCAGCTGTAGTCGGCCGGCTTCAAAACTAGAGTTGCGATAGGCGACGCATATGACGACGGACTCGAGTCCCGAGAGTGAGCAGCATCTCCATGGAGATGTGCCACGCGGGCGGCGTCTGTTTGTCCTGTGCCTCGGCTCGCTGGGAATCGTGTATGGCGATGTTGGTACCAGCCCCCTCTACGCGATTCGCGAGTGCTTCGACAGCGAGCGCGGGGTGCCGGTCTCCACCGACAATGTGCTGGGCGTCCTCTCGCTGGTCTTCTGGTCTCTGACGATCGTAATTTCTCTCAAATACCTGCTCTACGTGATGCGGGCTGACAACAAGGGCGAGGGCGGCGTGTTGGCGCTGATGGCACTTTCCCAGACCGCGACGGCCCGTCTAAAGACATCCCAGACCCTGGTCATCATGCTGGGCTTGTTTGGCGCTGCGCTCCTCTATGGCGACGGCATGATAACGCCCGCCATCTCGGTGCTGAGCGCCATGGAGGGACTTCGAGTGGCGGCGCCGGGCGTGAGCCACTTCATCGTGCCTGCGACCATCGGCATTTTGGTGCTGCTCTTCGCTTTCCAAAAGCACGGCACGGCCAGGGTCGGTGCCGTCTTCGGCCCGATCACATTGATCTGGTTCCTGGTGCTGGCGGTCCTTGGTGTGAGCCAAATCGTCAAGAATCCCAGCGTTCTGGCTGCCGCCTTGCCGACCTATGGCATCGCCTTCCTTTTCGACCATCAGCTGCATGGCTTTTTCGTCATGGGCGCCGTCTTCTTGGTCGTGACCGGCGGCGAAGCGCTCTACGCCGATATGGGTCACTTCGGTGCGCGACCCATTCGTTTGACCTGGTTCGTCATGGTCCTGCCAGCGCTCTTGCTGAACTACTTTGGGCAAGGCGCGCTTCTCTTGCTCGACGGCGATGCCGTGGCCAATC
>JAHEAK010000300.1 GCA_024642805.1 Kofleriaceae bacterium
ATTGACGATGCGGTCAGCGCCGACCTCGCGAGGATTTTCGTAGAGAATGGGCATGCCCGACTTGAGACCGGCCCCAACCACGAGCAGCTCTACGCCGAGGTGGCGTTCACTGAAGTTGCGCAGACCAAAGAGGGTTGGCGGGACCACCGAGGAGACGATGGCGTTGGAAATCTTTTCGCCGCGCAAGCCGTCGAGCTCGAGCAGTTGCCGGACCAGGACCGCGTACTCGTCAGCGGTGCGATTGCCGTTGGTCTGGACGCGCCATTGAGCGCGCAAGTCGTCGCCTTTGTAAAGGCCCAAGACGGTGTTGGTGTTGCCAACGTCAATGACGAGCAGCGATTCCATGCTTCCAACACAGGTCTAACACGCCTGCACGGCCCAGGGCAGGCCCTGTCGGCGCAATCCTGGTGCCCAAACCACACCTCGGCAGGCGCACTCGTAGTATGGTGGCTCGCGCATGGCGAGAGAATCGCTAAAGAAGCTGTGGGTCATGCCCATGCTCGCCCTCGGCAGCGTTGCGTTCGTGGTCACGGCGGGCCTCTACACCCTCGACCACTACGCGTCGGGAACCCAGGGCACGCCCTTTGGTCAGTACCTGGAATTTAGCGCCGAGTCCGTCTCCAACTCGATCGGCGTACTCTCAAGCATCATCGCCGCGGTGCTCGGTATCATCATCACCGTCATCTCCATCGTGGTGCAGCTCTCGGCCACTCGCTACACCCCTGCGGTCACCGAGATGTTCTTTCGGGACCGCACCAACATGCTCATCATGGCTCTGTACGTGGTCGGATGCGTGATGGGCTTCTGGATTGCCTTTGGCGTCAACGACAACTGGGTGCCTCGCTATTCGCTCTTGGCCATGCTCTCGATGGCGACCATTGGCTTCTTGCTGATGGCCCCCTACTTCGCCTACGTCTTTCGCCTGCTCTCTCCGCACACGATCGTCTCGCGTATCGAGTCCAACGCCAGGCGCGCCGCCATCGGCGACTCCGACGGCATTCCCAGCGGGGACACGGAGAAACGCCAAGGCACCGTCTTGGCCATGAGCGAGCAACTCACCGACATCGCGGTCAACTCGGTCCTGCAAAAAGACAAGATCATCGCGATCGCTTGCGTCGACGCGCTTCGCGACTTGAGCATCAGCTACCTGCGACGCAAAAAGGAGCTCGATCCAGGCTGGTTCGATGTGACCCGCACGATCAAGCACAATCCCGATTTCGGCTCCATGGCCTCCGATTCGGTGCTCGATCTCGAGCGCACCCGCACCTGGATGGAGTTCAAGATTCTTCGCCAGTACCAAAGCATCTACACCGAGGCGCTAGGCTCCATGCGCCACCTCAATTACGTGGTGGCCATCAACACGCGCTTGATTGCCGAACAAGCGCTCAAGACCAAGAACATGGAGGCGCTCGCGCTGGCGGTGAAGTTCTTCAACACCTACCTGCGCGCGACGCTCAACGAAAACGACGTTCGAACCGCGTACACCATTCTCAACCAGTACCGCTTGCTGGCCGAAGCCGTGCTCAAGGCCGACCAGTGTGATCTGGCCCTGAGCATTGTGGCCCACATGAAGTACTACGCACATCTGAGCTACGACAAGAAGCTCGGCTTTGTGACCGAGACGGTGGCCTACGACGTAGCCGCCATTTGCGAAGTGGCGCACGAAATCAAGAGCAAGGTGGAGTCAGGCTTGCTCAAGCTCTTGCTGGAGGTGGATCCGACCACCTCCGAGGGCGATGTGCAGGAGGCCAGCCTCCGTGGCGTTCGCAAGGCGCAGCTAAAATTGGCGACCTACTACCTCGAAGCGGGGGCCGAGTCACTTGCCAAGCTCGTCTGGGACGACATGCGTTCCGAAGACGTCTCGCGTATGCGCTCGATTCTCGACGAGCTCCTCGCCATCGAGTCCAAAGATTTTTGGGAGGTATCGGACCGAGGTGGCAACTTCGACTACCTTGAGCCATCCAGGAAAGAACAGCTAAAAGTGTTTTTTGGCTGGTTCCGAGAAGTCTCCGGCGCCATGAAGACGATAGACTTCGATGGTGCCCCCGCACCTGGACCGAATACCTAGCCCGAGCCAGGTGGATGTGGCACAGCCTCAGGCCAACCGCGCCCCTACAACGACGGACCTCTCCATGATTCGAAATGCCCTGTTATCGAGCGTCGCTCTGTCCCTCATGCTCGCGTGTGGCGGCGGAGCTCCCGCTGGCCCGAGCTCGCTGGCCTACAAGTACGACGAAGTTCACATTGCGCAGTTCTCGCTCGACGAAAAGAGCACCGTGCTCAACGCGCAAAACGAATATCAGCGTGCGCGCGCCGAGGAAATGAAGACCGACTCCGAGCTTCGCGAAAGCAAGACCGCCTGGAAGGTCGCCGACAACGAGCGCAAGCAGGCTGTGCTGGCCGAAAGGTCCGCCTCTCAGGAGAAGGCTGCGGCAGACGCCAGCGGGGACATGAACCGCATCAATCGGGCAACCCGGGACATGCGCGTGGCCGAGCTGAGCCGGCGCGCTGCTGATGACAAGGTTCGCTACCTAAAGATCCATCGCAAATACCTGGCCAAGCTCCTGCGCTATCGCCAGGAAGAGACCTACCACCGCGAAGCCCGCTACGAGCACGAGAAAGCCAAGCTCGGCCAGTCCAAGAACATTGCCCCCAAGGGCGTCGACTACGCGGTGTTCAAGGATCAGACCGAGAAGCGCAGCCGACGCTCGCAAAAAGCTCGACAGGAGAGCGAGAGCTACAAGCAGAAGTCGGCGAGCGCCGAGCAAGCTTGGAAGACGCGCCTCAAAGAAGCCGAGCAGGCGCGCGGCATGGCAAGCGACGGCAAGGCCGCCGACGCAAGCAATCAGGACGCGAGTAACTAGGTAGTTCGCCGTTGTCTTCGGCTGAGCAAATGGATGTAGGGGACGAGGCCGTACTGCCGGCTCGCATCCTTGTCGTCGACGATGAAAAGGTCATCCGCGACATCCTGTGTGAGTTTCTGGCACTCGAGGGCTACGACGTGCACAGCGCGGAGGATGGCGACGCTGCGATGGCGGAGCTGCAGATTCGCCCCTACGACATCGTCATCTCTGACTTGAAGATGCCACGCGTCAGCGGCATCGAACTTCTCGAGAAGATCACAGCCAGCAACATCCAAGTACTGACGGTCATCATGACCGGCTTTGGCACGGTCGAAACCGCCATCGAGGCCATGAAGAAGGGCGCCTACGATTACGTCCTCAAGCCCTTCAAGGTCGAGGAGGTCGTGCGCATCATCCAGCGAGGTCTCGACGGCCAGAGACTCAAAGCCGAGAACATTCGCCTCAAGGAGGCCCTGACCCTGTATCGCGTGTCAGAGGCCATGGCCAGCAGCCTGGAAATCGACCAGGTCCTCGACGTCATCCTGCGCGCAACCCTCGACGAGAGCAGCGGCGACGTCGCCAGCTTGCACCTACAGGATCCCAAGACCTCCGAGTACATCGAGCGCGTCAAGCTCACCCGTGAAAACTACGCACCGATTCCCGACGCGCACATGCCGAGTCTGCAGATGGCGGCTCTGAAGATGCACCTCGCAGAGGGCAAGCCCATCCTGGCCCACGGCTCGGCTGCGATGCGCTTCTTCAGTTCATCGTCGCCAAAGCATCCGTTGGTTTCCTATGTCGCCCTGCCCTTGCAGGTCTCTGGGCGGCTCATCGGCATGCTCAACGTCTTTTCCTTCACTCCAACACTGAAGTTCGACGAGGGCGCTCGCAAGATGCTCAGCGTGCTGGCCTCGCGCGCGGCCTCCGCGATCGACAACGCCAGGCTCTACGACGACCTGCTAGAGCGCAACCAGGAGCTCCGCCAGGCAAACGTCAACCTGGAGGACAACTACCAAAAGACCGTGCTTGGTTTTGCCCAGGCCCTGGAAGAGAGCGATCGCTACACACGTGGTCACTCCGAGCGAGTCTCCGGATACGCGGGCCTCTTGGCCGAGCGCGTCGGCATGACGCAGAGCGAGGTGCGCACCATCGTGCAGGCTGGCCTCATGCACGACATCGGCAAGATCGGCATTCGCTATGACATGCTCAACAAGCCCGGGCGCCTCAGCGGTGCCGAAGTCGAAGTCTTTCGCGAGCATCCCAACAAGGGCCGCCGCATCATGGCCCCGATCCCATGCATGCAAAACCTCATCGACGCTGCCTGGTGCCACCACGAATGGTTCGATGGCGGTGGCTACCCTCGCAATCTCAGCGGCCAGAACATTCCTATCCAAGGTCGCATCGTCTCCATTGCCGACGCCTATGACGCCATGACCAGCGATCGCGCCTATCGCAAGGCCTTGCCGCACGCAGTGGCCATCAAGGAGCTACTGCGCTGCGCCGGCACCCAGTTTGATCCCGAGCTGGCCAGGGCCTTTGTGTCGGTCATGGATGACTTCCGCAAGGCTGCTCAAGAAGCCGGCCAGCACGACCTCATTCCTCTGTAGTGGCGAAGCGCCGCAAGACTTCGGCAAACTGCCGATGCGCTTCGACATGCATCATGTGCCCTGCTCCGCGCATGGTGATGCGCTCAGAACCGGGAATGGCCGCGGCCAGCGCCGCGAGCGTGGGTTCGTAGAACTCCGCGGAACGCTCGCCTCCGAGCAGGTAGACGCGCGCGCGCAGCTCCGATGCGAGATCGTCGTAGCGCACCCGATAGCGAGCTAGAGCCAACATGTCGGCGCGAATTTGCCGCCAGGCTGCCATCGATCGGTGGCGGTAGCTCTTGGGCATGCGCTCGAAGGTCTCACTGCCAAGGACTCCGCGCAGGAAGAAGGCGGCCGCCTCCTCCCCCGATTCCCGTGCGGCGATGTCATCGAAGTGGCAGGCAAAGCCGCTGGGCACGGCTGGTATCCAATCGCTCTCGGCGAGCGGCGGTTCGCATAGAAAGAGCGAGCCCACGCGCTCGGGATAGCGGCGGGCAAGGTCGAGGGCCACCGCGCCGCCGAAGCTCGATCCAACGACCGCGCAGGGCCCCTCCACTTCGCTCGCCAGGATCTCTGCGGCGTCGTCGGCGTGATCTTCGACATCGTGGCCCATGCGCGGATCGCGGGTGTAGGCCAACATGGAGAAGTCCTCCGCCAGGCTCGAGAACTGAACGGTCCAGGTCGAGTGATCGGCGGCGCTGCCGTGGATCAGCAAGAGGGGCGCGCCGACTCCCTTGTGTACGACCTGGATGGGCACGGGCGCAGGCTAGCGCGGAGGCCGATGCCGAGCAATGGCTGCGGGCGCGCGGCCGCGGTAGTCTGCGGCATGGCCCTTTTAGAGAAGCTCGGACTGCATCGCCGAGAATTGCGAGCGTGGGCCATGTACGACTGGGCGAACTCGGCCTTCATCACCATCGTGGTCACGGCCATTTTTCCCAGTTACTACCTCAAAGTCGCCAACGCTTCCGACGCTGCTATCAACCCCGCGCTCGCCACCGAGCGCCTGGCCATTACCACCACCATCGCACTGGCCCTGGTCGCGATTCTGGCGCCTATCCTCGGTGCCATCGCCGACGCCGCGCCGGTCAAGAAGAAGTTCCTCGGCTTCTTCATGGGCCTCGGCGTTGCCTCGACGGCCGCCATGTTTGTGCTCGGCAAGGATCAGTGGCTGCTGGCATCGCTGCTCTTTGCTCTTGGAAACATCGGCGCGATGGGCAGCTTTGTTTTCTACGACTCGCTCTTGCCGCATATCGCCGATGCAGACGAGGTCGACAGAGTTTCGACCGCCGGCTATGCCCTCGGCTACGTCAGCGGCGGCATCGTTCTCATGTTCGCCATCACCCTGGTGCAAAAGCCCGCCCTCTTCGGACTGGCCGACGCCGAGCTTGCCTCGCGAGTGAGTTTCGTCATCGTGGCCCTGTGGTGGCTGCTCTTCTCGATTCCGCTCTTTCGACAGGTACCTGAACCTGTTGTTCGCAGACAGCCTGGCACACAGGCGCTTGGCAACGCCTTTGCGCGCCTTCGCCAAACCGCTCGCGAGTTGCGCCGCTACAAGCAAGCTCTGCTCTTCCTGATCGCCTTCCTGATCTACAACGACGGTGTTGGCACCATCATCAAGTTCGCCGTCATCTATGGCGAAGAGATTGGCCTCGACACCGCCGCCATGATCAAGGCCGTCTTGCTGGTGCAGTTCGTCGGTATTCCGTGCACCTTCTTGTTTGGAGCGCTGGCAGGGAAGCTCAGTGCCAAGACCAGCATCTATGTCGGTCTGGCTGTCTACGCTGGAGTCAGTGTGCTCGGCTTCTTCATGACCAGTGCCTTGCACTTCTACCTCCTGGCGATTCTGGTCGGCCTGGTACAAGGCGGCGTGCAGGCCCTCAGTCGCTCGCTCTTTTCCACGCTCATCCCGCAAGACAAGAGCTCAGAGTTCTTCGGACTCTTCGCCGTCTTCGAAAAATTCGCCGGCATCTTCGGCCCGCTGCTCTTTGCCATGGTCATTTCCGCCACCGGCTCGAGCCGCCCAGCCATCCTGGCCATCATCGCTTTCTTCGCCGTGGGAGC
>JAHEAK010000301.1 GCA_024642805.1 Kofleriaceae bacterium
AGGGCAACGGGGAGGGCCGCACAAATCCTCTTACAAAACATATAGTTATGCAGCCGATCCCTCGCCACTGCACAGCTTCGCGACATGGGCGGCCGCCGCGCAGACTCGACAATCCGCCTCCGGGCAAGGGCCTTCCAGGTGGGTGGGCTGATGTTGAATCTGCGAAGAAACATCCTGCCATTGCAAGTGAAAGCACCTGCCGTCCACGTCGGCATAGGCGTGCACCCGGGTGCCATCGGCGACCTCGAGCTTCCACACGTAACACTCCAACGCCGGTCCGCGCAGATAGGCGGCAGGAAAATCCAGATCCAGATCGAGGATGCCGCGATGGCCTTGCTTGTACGTGGCCGCGCGTCCCTTGTACGCCCATGCCGGCAAGTCACGGGCTGCTAGGGAGGTCGAGGCACTGACTTCCCACGCAGTCATTTCGGGTTGGACCTCGTCAGTCACCGCTCGGTCACTCGCCCGTAAAGGGCGCCATAGAGCTCAGTCAGGTGTGCGATCAACGCTGCGAATCTGTCGGGGTAGAGGCCGCCGCTTAGCGGCGAGCCAGTGCGCGTCGGCGACGACCAGCGAGGCCCAAGGCCAGCATGATACCGAGACCAGCCAAGAGGCTCGCCGAGCCGCCCGTCTGACAACCGCTGCCGCTAGCACCACCGCCGCCTGTGCCTGCATCGGAACCGCCTTGATCAGCACCGGCATCGGCGCCAGGAAGCTGATCCCCTGGAACGATGCGAATGTCGGCACAGGTGTAGTAGGTGGAGCGCCCGACCGGATCAGCAACCGGATCGGTGGTGTTGCCATCCATCATCTGGATGAGCTGCAGGGTGCAGTTGTCACAGGTCATGTTGGGAATGGGCACATCGACCTCCCAGATCGAGCCCTGCCCGCTGTTGCCCATGCTGCCCGAGGGATCGGGAATGTCGACCAGGATGTTGGAGTTGAAATCAGTGAGATCAGCGCCGTCGAAATCGATGGCAACGCGAAAGCGACCACTATGGCCGATGTACTCGTCCCAGCGCAGGCGAATCGTGCTGCCCGCAGCCACCTCGGTGACGCGGCCCGCGTTGCGATCTGGATCGCTGCGATCGTTGGGATCGCCACAGGTTCGGTTGCTGTTGCCAAGGCCACACGGACAGGCCTTGTTGTCGCCAGACTCGGCGAGAGTGTAGCGAGGCGTGGGCTCGAGCATCTCGATGTGAGCTTCGGCAACGGAAGCCACAGAGGCCAAGAGACAACTAACAGCAAGGCTAAGTAGAGTCGTGCGCGTGGCCTAGCCTACCACGCGCTCGGCTCTGGCCATGGACTGGAGTAGCGGGCATCCCCAACAAACTGCTCGTCGCTCAAGCTCTCGAGAAAGGCAATGAGCTCGTCCCGTTCGGCATCGCTCAGCTTGAAATCATTCAAGTCTGGGCTGCGCAAGGGGCTCTTGCTGCCGTCGCCCTGGTTGGGACCGCTCTCGATGTGACGCCCGCCATCTTCATAGATCTGGATGAACTCCTAGAGGCTGGCCACGCTGCCGTCATGGCCGTAGGGGCCTGTAAGAGCCACATTGCGCAGGCTTGGCACCCGGAAGCGACCCATGTCCTTGGCGAGACCGCTCTCGCCAATCAGGCCCTGCGACGACGCTGGATAGCCACCCTCCCCGTCGACGTTGTACAGGCCGATGTTGTGAAAGGGCATCTGCTGCTGACCGCTGGCGTCGACGGCACTGGTGAAGTTGAAGCCGGCGTGACAGCCACTGCAGCCGAGCCTCGTGCCATAGAATAATTCTGATCCGCGCCGAGCCTGCGAGCTAATGGCGGCGGCGTCACCGTCGAGGAAGCGATCAAAAGGCGCGCGGCTCGACACTAGAGAGCGAACGAAGCTTGCCAAGGCGTAGCGTGCGGTATCGAGATCGATGGGCTGCTCGGGATAGGCGGCCGCGAAGAGCTCGACATAGCGCGGATCGTCTTGCAGGCGCTGCACGATTTCTTGCTCGACACCGCTCATGCCCATTTCTAGGGGCGCGCCTCCAAACATGGGGCCGATGAGCTGCTCCTCGATGGTGGTAATGCGGCCGTGCGCCCAGGTTAGAGGCGATGCGTAGATGACATTGGCCAACGAAGGCGCGTTGAGAAGCCCTTCGTCGCCGGTGGCGCCAGGCGAGGTGCTGCGATCGTCGGCGAAGGCGAACTCCTGTTTGTGGCAGGAGCTGCAGCTGATGGTCTCGTTGACCGAGAGGCGGGTGTCATAAAAGAGATGACGCCCAAGCTCGATGGCCTCGGCCGTGAGGGGATTGTCCTGTGGTGCCGAGGGCGAGGGGAAGTGCGCGGGCAATTCGAGATCGACTTGCACCAGGCTCGGCTCGGTATCGACCGTGCACCCAGCCAGCAGCACGAGCCCAAGGAGCAAGCATCTCATAGCGCGAAACTGGCGTAGAACTGGCCCTGGGTGGCCAGCTCCAGTTCGGGCTTCAGCTCGGTCTGAAACTGCGCGTCATCGTAGTAGCCCATGGCATTGACCCGAAGCACCGCGCCGACCTTGGTGCCATCGCCGATGCGCAAGGTGGCTCCTGCTCCGAAGAATCCCAAGGGCAGAAGTGCCGTGTCTTCGAGCGCAATGGCAGGCAAGGCGACATGGGTGAGCTCGGCGCCCAAGCCGACTTGCACGTAGGGAGAGATGAGGGAATCGGTGTAGAAGCGCGCTCCGCCAGCCAGCGAGAGCAGCGCGCTGCTGCGATCGATGGGCGTGTCGTAGGTGCCCATGGCCTCGCCCGTGGGAAAGCTCTGGGTGATATAGGTGTCGAGCCCTGCCTCGACGAAGAAGCGCTCACTGAGTCGCTCGTTGGCAAAGACCCCGAGGCCGTTCATGCGACAGGCTTGCCAACCCGTTCCACTCTTCTCTTCCCCGGAGGCCTGGGTGGCTTCGCGAAAACCGTAGCCACCGACCCGCACGCCCATGCTTTCGAGCGCGGGCTCAGCGGAGGCGGATGCAGGGATGCTGAGGGGAATCGTGACCAGGATGGCGAGCAGGATGGATTGTTTGAGCATGCGCCACTGCAGTGCAATGGCAGTGCCCGCGAGCCTTCCTGCGCGCGCTGTAGCGGCCCTCCACAGATGTGCTGCGGGCCTCCACACTCGCCGTGGCTAGCGCCCACAGGCCTCCTCCTGGCCCAGCTCGGCCGTGAACCGACCCATCTTCAGTATTGTGAAGGGCCGGTCACAGGGCGCGTTTTCGCTGAGCGCCTAGAGGATGGGCAGCGAGCGTACGGGTTGCCCGCGCAGCGCGTAGAGAGCACCGGCAAGGGCGCCAGCGATCGGTGGTACGGCTGGTTCGCCAATGCCGCCGTGGGCCTCACTCGACTCGACGATCGTGGTGTCGATCACCGGCATCTCGCTCATGCGCAGCACTCGATAGCTATCGAAGTTGCCCTGCACGGCGCGTCCCTTGTCAAAGTCGAGCTTGCCGTAAAGCGCCGCGCTCAGGCCGTACACGATGCCGCTGTGCATCTGTGCCTCGACGGTCTTTGGATTGATGGTCTTGCCGCAGTCCACCACACAGGTGACCTTGTGCACCCGTGGCCGCGTGCCTTCCATCGAGACCTCCGCGACCTGGGCACACCAGGAACCGAAGGACTCCGAGGCGGCAATTCCACGCGCGCGACCCGCGGGCGGGGCCGTTCCCCAACCTGCCTTGTCGGCGACCATCTCCAGGACCTTGCGCAGACGCGCATCGTCTTCCAGTTGCCCCTCGTCAGTGAGTCTGGCAATGCGAGTGTTCAGACGAAACTCGAGAGGATCGCGGCCGGCGGCCTTGGCTGCTTCGTTCATGAAGGCATCGACAACGAAGCCATTTTGCGAGTGACCAACCGAGCGCCAGAACCAAACCGGAATAGGCAGGTCGACATCGCTGTAGCGAACGAGCATGTCGGAGGGCGCATATTTGACCGTGCCATCGATCGAGGTCCCATCGATGCCACCCTCGAGCGGGCCAAACTGTTTGAGAATCGATGGCGAGGCAATTCGATGCTCCCAGGCCAGGAGCGTGCCCTTCTCGGCGTCGACGGCGGCGCGCAGGGTATTGAGAGCCGCCGGTCGGTAGTGGAAGCTGCGCATGCTGTCTTCGCGATCCCACAAAAGCTTGACGGTCTTCCCGCTGGCCTTGGCGGCATGCACCGCTTCGGCCACGTAGTCGGCCTTCGAGCGTCTGCCAAAGCCGCCACCGAGAAAGTGACCGTGCACGAAGATCTGCTCGGGCGCCAGGCCAGTGATTTCGGCGGCGGCCTGGGCCGCTCCGCTCGGGCTCTGGGTACCGGTCCAGATGTCACAGCGATCACTGCTGACCTTGGCGGTGCACGAGAGCGGCTCCATGGGCGCGTGCGCAAGATAAGGGACGGCGTACTCGGCCTCGACCATGGTCGCGCCGCCCTTGAAGTGCTTTTGCACGTTGCCACTCTTGAAGGCGTCGCGACCACCCTTGAGAGCGGCGCGCAGCTTGGCATCGATCGTCGCGTTGGAGAGCTCGACATTGCTCTCCTTCCACTCGACGCGCAGAGCGTCCCGCCCTTTCATGGCGGCCCAGGTGTGCTCGGCGAGGACGACCACGCCAGCCGGCGTTCGCACGACCTCACGCACGCCTTCGACCTGGCGCGCGGCACTATCGTCCACGCTGGTCGGCGTAGCACCCAGACTGGGAATGTGCGCAGCCTTGCCGATAAGCATGCCCGGTTGGCGCACGTCCATGCCGTAGATAGCCTGGCCCGTGACCTTGGCGAAGCTATCGAGGCGCAAGGTCGGAACACCGAGGGATATCTCGGATCGAAGGATGGGCGTGGCGGGATTTTCGATCTCGGAAGCCTTGGTAGCGATGGCGCCAAAACCGACACTCTTCTGGCCGCCCTTCCACACCACCTTGGAGTCGACGGCCTCGCACTCGGCTGGCGGTACTTGCATGTGCTCGGCACCAGCCTGAATCAACAAGGCGCGAGCGGTGGCACCGACTAGACGAAAGGCATCGAAGCCTGTGCGTATGCTCGTCGATCCGCCTGTGCTCTGCCGACCAAAGACCGGATTGAGTGGCGCTGTGGTTGCTACCGCGTTGTGCCAGGCGCCGCCTAGCTCGGCACTGATGACCATGGCCACCGCGGTGTGCACGCCCTGCCCCATCTCGGCTTCGGGAACGAAGTAGGTGATGACATCGTTATCAGCGACGTGCACCCAGGCGCTCAGCTGCCCACCTCCGGCCGCAGCCACGGGCGGCGCCTTGGTTGTGGCCGCACTGGCCTTGGAGAGCGCATCGGTCGTGGCCGCTTGGGATTCACCGGCGCCCTCGCTCTTGCCAGGCTTGCTCTTGCAGGCCGGAAGAGCAACGACCAGCAGGCCACCGGCTCCGGATAGGCGCATGAAGGATCGACGCGTGATCATTGTTTGCCACCCTTCTCACCCTCACCAGCCATGTAGTCGGCGGCGCGATGCACCGCCTTGCGAATGCGATTGTAGGTGCCACAGCGGCAGATGTTGCCATTCATGGCCGTGTCGATGTCTTTGTCAGTAGGCCTGGGCGTGCGCTTGAGCAATGCATAGGCACTCAGAATTTGTCCAGGCTGGCAGTAGCCGCACTGCACCACGTCCTCTTCGATCCAGGTCTCCTGGATGGCGTGCGCCACCGCGTCCTTGCCCTGTACCGGCTCGCGCATGGCGGTGAGTCCTTCAATGGTGGTGACTTCGGCTTTGCCGACATCCTTGATGGCCAGCTGACACGAGACGGTCTCGACACCGTCGAGGAGAACCGTGCACGCGCGACACTGCGCGATGCCGCAGCCATACTTGGGACCGGTGAGCCCAACCAGATCCCGCAAGACCCACAGAAGCGGCATGTCCTCCGGCGCGCTTACCGTCTTGGCCTCGCCATTGATTCGAATCGAGTAGTTTGCCATCGAGGCCATGATGACCCACTCACGCAGGCCTTGGCCAGCGGGAGCGGGCGCGAGCCCAGTGGCGGGCTACTCGGCTTTGATAGCGACGCGGTACATCCAGGCCGCAAAGCCGGCGAAACAAGCTGCACCCAGTAGTTTGCTGAGGGTCTGCAAGCCGCCACTCATATCCATGGCCCAGACATTTGGATCTTCGTAAATGGCGAAGGGAATGGCCAGCGCGATGCCGATGAGGGCTTCGCCGGTGATGATGCCCGAGGCAAACAAGAGACCGCGGCGACCAGCCAGCTCCATGTGCTCCTCGCTCATCTTGGCGCGCTTCATGGCCCGCCCGGCCAGGTGCGCAAGCACGCCGCCAATGAAGATCGGCGTGGTCGAGGAGATGGGTAGGTAGATGCCAACGGCAACCGCGAGAACCGGCGTGCGGAAGTTCGAGCCGCGAGCCTTGAGAACTTGATCCAAGACGATGACGGCGACGGCGATGCCGCCGCCCAGGCCGATGAGTGTCCAGGGCAGGTCCATGTTGAACACGCCGAAGGCCACCGTTGCCATCAGGGCCG
>JAHEAK010000302.1 GCA_024642805.1 Kofleriaceae bacterium
GTCTGGATTTCCGTTTGCCACCGTCGTCTAGGTGGGTGCGTGTAGCCAGCCTGGGAGACAGTCGATGTACGGCAAACGAATCTTGTTTTTTGATCCCGACAAGAAGACCTGTAGGAGCGCCGCGCGAGCTCTCTCGGCAACAGGCAGCAGCGTCGCCATCGCGACGACTCGCGAGGAAGTGGTGGCGCAGTCCGCCGAGGGTGCCTTCGACCTGGTAATGGCCTGCTATGACGAGCAGGTACGCAGCCCACCCGACTTGCTCGCGACCATGGACGCGATGAAAGCGGCGCATCCAGAGACCGTCTTCGTTCTGCATGCCACGGAGTCCACCGAGGACTACATGCCTCTGCTGCAGCTTCGGCCCTATCTTCGCAACATCATCGCCAAGAACGAGGATCCGCTCGAGCCAGAGGAACTCATCGTCACCGCCGAAAAGCTCCTACGCAAAGACATGTTCGGCATCAACAAGTACCTGCGCTGGGGCGTCGAGCCGCTGTCGATCAAAGTCTGCGAGTCGAACCAGAAGCAGCGCTATGTGGCCGAGGTCGTCGACTACGCCGAGACGCTTGGCTGTAACTCGCGAACGGTCGAGTTAGTGTCAGGCATCGTCGATGAGCTCGTCACCAATGCCATCTTCAACGCACCCGTCGACAAGAGCGGGCACTCGAAGTACCGGGCGCTCAAGCGCTCGGAGCACTTGGTGCTGGCAGACGAGGAAGCGGCGACATTGCAGTTTGCATGCGATGGCGACTTCATCGCCGTGTCGAGTCGCGACCCCTTCGGTTCTCTCGATCAAAACACGGTGATCGAGTATTTGAATCGCTGTCTGGTGAAGGGCCCCAAACAGATGAGCGAGGAGTCGGGAGGCGCCGGCCTCGGCCTGTATCGCGTGTTCAACTCGGTTTCGAAATTCGTGATCAATCTCGAGCCGGGCAAGCGAACCGAGGTGATCTCACTGATCGATCTCCGACTCAGCATGAAGCAGTTCCGGTTGGCCGCTAAATCCTTCCACTGCTTTGTCTCCTAGCTCGAGCTCTCGATAGAGCACCGCGACTTGATCGCCCTCGCTGAGCTCGACTTCGAGGGTATAGCGTCCAGGCAAGAGATCCGCTTGCGGCTCAAAACGACCGCTGACCAAGGATCGCGCCTGCGGATGCGGATCGGCTGGCGTGACGTCGGCCAGATCGAGGCTGCTCACGATCTTGCCGGCACGATCGCGCAAGCGCAGCTTGGCATTCGCTCGCTCGTGAATCCCTCCAGCGATGGCTTCGATCCACAAGGCTTCTCCGCGCAGTAGCACGCCCGGGCGCGGAGCTCGCAGATTGGGACCGCCCAGGATCGCAAGCTCGCCGATGCCGAGCTGGGTTTGCGCCGGGAACTCGCGACCCGCGATGGCGAGGGGGACGCTGGCATTGAGCGCTTCGGTGGCAAGATCGACTCGGTAGTGGCCCACGCGCGCCATGCGTGGCACTAGCACTTTCATGTCGAGCCTCACGTCCTCGGGTTGATAGCGGCGCACGGGCATAAAGGCGCGCTCGTCCTCGGCGACGATGGCGAGAGCCACCTCTTGAGGGCTGGGCAAGAGCGCCTGGATGCGAATGGCTTCGCCTTGGTAGAAGCTGGCTCTTGGCCGACCGGCCACGTCGACCACCTGCAGAGCCAAGCTCTTGTCACTGCTCGTCGAGCGGGGCGCGTCCCTGCCCACGACCTCAAAGGGTTGCGAGCGAGCATCACTGCTTGCGCCCTCGGCGTCGGTCACTCGTAGACCCAGGCCATAGCTTCCGCTCTGCACTTCCGAGTACAGGTCTAGCTCGACGGCCATCTCCAGCGTCGACCAGCGCGCTTCGATGTCGAGCGAACCACTTGCCAGACGAGGGTTGCCTTGGGTGGTCAGAATCTGCAGTGCGTAGGGCGGCACCCCACCTTCGACGCGCAGTGTGAGCAGGGCCTTCTCGCCGGCGATGAAGGGTCTAGTTCCGCGCGCTGCAATCTGGGCATCGAGCGCGAGCAACTCGACACGCAAGGGCTGGGTGGCCTTGCTCGCCGGCGCGCTCTTGGCAGGGGCGGGCTCACGTGAGCACGAAATCGAAATCGCCACGAGCAAGAGGAGGCGTGCGGAGACGGGCATCGAGCGCATGGGAGCCAGCGACAATAGAACCCAATCCAGATGTAGTCTAGCGGGCAATCTTGTACATTTGCGCCGATGTCTGCACCGATCGTTCTCATTTTAGCAGCCGGCCTTGGAACGCGCATGAAGAGCACCAAGGCGAAAGTTCTTCATGAGGTCGCAGGTCGACCGCTCATCGTTTGGGCAGTGGAAACCGCTCGCGCTGCGGGTGCCGACAAGATCGTCGCAATCCTTGGGCACCAACTCGATGAGGTCAAGGGCGTGCTCGATGCTCGCTATGGACACGGCTCGATCTTGATCGCGCATCAGAAGGAGCAACGAGGCACCGGGCATGCTGTCTTGAGCGCGCTGCCCGCGCTTGCTGGTGAGCCCGACACTCGCACCGTCGTCATTCTGACCGGTGACGCCCCACTCTTGCGCTCGGAACGCGTCGCGTCCCTGGCTTCGGCATGTCACGCCTCGGAATCCAAGATGGCGCTCTTGTCGACGGAACCACCGGAGTCGGTGGCGTATGGTCGTCTGGTTCGCGACGCGGATGGCAAGCTTCTGCGCATCGTCGAAGACGCCGACGCCAGCTCCGAGGAAAAGGCAATTCGTGAGATGAACGCTGGCTTCTACGCCATCAATCTCGGCGTGCTGCGCCAGGAGGTCTCGACTCTCACGTCCAACAATGCCCAGGGCGAGCTCTATCTCACCGATCTGGCCGAGCGAGCTGCGAGCCGAGGAGGTGCCGCCGTCATGCTCGCTCCCTTCGACGAGATTTGCGGCATCAACGACCGTCGCGATCTGGCAAGGGTCTCTGCCAGTGCCCGCCAGCGCATCAATGAAGCTTGGATGCGCGAGGGCGTGAGTTTCCAAGATGCGCCCAGCACCTATATCGACGCCGACATCGATGCCATCGGTCCTGACACCATCTTGGGCGCCGGCGTGCACCTGCGCGGCAAGACCAGCATCGGCAGTGGGGCCTTCATAGACGCCGGCAGCGTGCTCACCAACACCAGCGTCGCCGACAAAGCCTGGCTCAAGCCCTACAGCATTCTCACCGACAGCAAGATGGGCGAAGGCGTCGAGATTGGACCTTTCACCCACTGTCGGCCCGAGACCGTGGTTGATGAAGGCGCCAAGGTTGGCAACTTCGTCGAGACCAAGAAGACGCACATCATGGCCGGCGCCAAGGCCAATCACTTAAGCTACCTCGGCGATGCGTCCATCGGCGCCAAGGCCAACATTGGCGCGGGCACCATCACGTGCAACTACGACGGCTTTCGCAAGCACAAGACCACGGTCGAAGCCGGTGCCTTCATTGGCTCTGACTCGCAGCTGGTGGCTCCCGTGACCATCGGTCGCGACGCCTACGTGGGCTCGGGCACGACCGTTACCAAAGATGTGCCGCGCTCCTCCCTGGCGCTGTCCCGCAATAAGCAGGTCAACGTCGAGGGCTGGGCCGATCGCTTTCGCGAAGCGCAGAAGAAGCGCCAGCGCTAGCGCGACACATTCTCGAAGCTCCGCGTATGGCCCTGCGCCCTAGGCCTGGGCCAAGAGCGCGCCAAGCTCGTCATCCGAGAAGCCAAATTCGCGCAGCACTTCTTCGCTGTGTTGACCGAGGGTGGGCGCCAACCGCTTGGCGCTAGCCTGGCCAACGGGCGTTCGTACCTGCAAGACCTCGCCACCTTCGCATGGCACGGTGAAGAAGACATTGCGGCTGGCGTGCAAGGGATGCGACTGCAGCTCGTCGATCTCGAGAACCGGCTCGGTGCAGCAGTCGAACTTGGCCAAGACTTCAGACCACTCATCGCGGGTCTTGCTGGCGAGAATGCCGGCGATCTCCGCGCGAATCGCTTCTTGCTTCTCGGGGGGCGCAATGACTTCCGCCATGTCGCACTTCCGACCAATCGCGGTGTTGAAGGCCATCCAAAACTTGGGCTCAAGCGCGCCGACGCTCAAGTACTTGTCGTCTTGCGTGCGGTAGACGCTGTAGCAGGCCAGTCCGCCGTTGAGACTCTCTTTGGCTCGCGTTGGCGTTGCGACCCCGCAATCCAAGTTGCCAAGCTCGGCAGCCAGGAGAGCCAGCGCGCCTTCGGTCATGGAGATGTCGAGATGTCGACCACCGCTTCGCTCGCGACCGACGAGGGCGCCTAGGACCGCGGTCGCCCCCCACAGGGCTCCGCCAGCGAGGTCAGCGATCTGTGCCCCTGGCATCACCGGCTTGCCATCTCGCTCGCCGCCCATGGCCAGAACGCCGGCCAGGGCGATGTAGTTTAGGTCGTGACCCGCACGCTCCACATAGGGACCGCTTTGGCCGTAGCCAGAAATCGAGCACAAGATGATCTTGTCGTTGCGCGCCTTGAGCGCTGCATAGCCAAGTCCCAGGCGGTCCATGACACCTGGGCGAAAGGACTCGATGACCACGTCGGCGGACTCGACCATGCGCAAGAGGGCATTGCGGCCAAGCTCGGTCTTGAGATCGAGTACCAGCGAGCGCTTGTCGCGATTGACCGCCAGGTAGCGGCCTGACATGCCGCCCTTGGCGGGCGGAATTTGCCGAAGGTAGTCACCCACCTTGGGCGCTTCGATCTTGATGACGTCGGCACCCATATCGGCGAGCACCATGGTGAGAAAGGGCCCAGGCAGAAGTCGACTCAAGTCGAGAACGCGGATTCCATCGAGAGATCGTTCGGTCATCTAAGCTCCTTGGTGCGCTCCCTGCGGGCGCAAAAAAAGATGGCCAGGACTGCCTGACCATCTTGCCGACGCGGAAGGCTTTTGCCGAAAGCGGCTAGCCTTGGCCTGCGAGGTCGAAGAAGGTCTGCAGCTTGGTGGCGAGCATCGGATCGCCACTCACTTTCAGTTTGCCCTGGAAGTACAGCTGCATGCCCGCTTGCGGATCGCTGAGCATGGTCTTGAAATCGTCGTGGGCGACTTCGATGGTGCACTGGGCGTTGCTGGCTTCCTCGGTGTTGCAAGTCGGTGGGTCGGAGGTCAGATCGACGCTCCAGGTGCCGCCGCCTTCGCCGCTGATCTTGAAACAATAGATGGCGTTGACCTCGCGGGCTTTGTCAGGAAATTTGGACAGAGCGCTTGGAATTTGCTCGTTGAAAAGCTCTTGGGCATCTTTGGGCATGGTGGCCATATCTGCGTTCCTTAGGAGTTGTGAAGTCGACGAGGGTCGAAGGATTGGATTTCGTAACACGCTGCGTCACGCATGGTCAAGGCACTGGGTCAAGGCGCTGGCTTGTGGGAAGGAAGAGGGTTTTCGGGGGTGATCGGCACCGCCCCAGGTAGGCCAGCCGGGCCGAGGGACTTCGGCGAAAGCGGCAACTTAATTCGCCTTGCAAGTGGGTTTTCGAACGCTTGGCGGCTGCCGGATTTTGAAATGCCCACGCGCTCATGCTATTGGGAGCGCAGTTGCTCAGGTACTCAACCTAGACTGAGCAAGCAAGGATCCCTATGAACAAGATGACCATTGCTCTTTTGATGTTTTCTACCGCTGCCTTTGCTTGTGGAGACAAGGCCAAGAAGAAGACCGCAGCTTCCAGCTCGGTTGTTGACGCTCCAGGCCCTGACGAGAGCAACACTCCAAACGAAATGACCGCCGAAGAGAAGCGACTCGCTGAGCTTCAGGCGACCGTGTACTTCTCTTTTGACTCCAGCGATCTCGACGAGGCCGCGCGCAGCTCTCTGCAAGAGAACGCCAACTGGATGAAAGAGGATGCAAGCCGCGTCATCACCATCGAGGGACACACCGACGAAGTCGGAACCACGGACTACAACCTTGCCCTTGGCGAGCGCCGCGCGCGCACAACCAAGGAGTACCTCGAGCGCCTCGGTGTCGATGGCAGCCGCGTGCAGATCATCACCTACGGTGAAGAGCGCCCTGCTGGCACGGAAGACTCGCTCAACCGCCGCAGCGTCTTTGTCGCTACTCGCAAGTAAGGCACGCTAGCTCTTGCCGGCGCGGGAAGCCGCGCTGGCAGCTCGACCCTGGCTTAGTTGTCTGATTCCCAGGCGCCCATGTCGAAATCGCCCTCATCGTCGCCGTCCTTGTCGAAGAGCGTGAAGTAGGCGCCGGCACCGCCCGCTCCCAAGAGGAGCAAGATGAGCAGGACCCACAGCCATCGTTTCGATCGGCGGGGGGCTCGCGTTTCGGCAGCTGGTCCAACGACGCTGGCCAGCGCCGCGACCGGCTGGGCATTCGCCGGATAAGTGTTATTCTGAGAGCTCGTTGTCGCTCCTTGGGGGGTCGCTCCTTGGGGGGTCGCTCCTTGGGCAAGTGAGCCGTAGGGGGCAGAGCTGTGGCCCGGCGGGGTGGCGTGGCCCGGTGTGGCGTGGCCCGGCG
>JAHEAK010000303.1 GCA_024642805.1 Kofleriaceae bacterium
ATGCGCAGGTCGCCGCTCACCAAGGACGAGGACACTGCATAGGTCTCACCTCCGACCACGGAAGCGCCAAGGCCTGCGGCCCGGTAGAAGATGTTGTCGAAGACTTCCGTCTTGGGCATCTCGATCTCGGCGCTCGGCCCGGTGAGGCGCATCATCGGTCCGACATCGATGAAGTCGTAGAAGCTCGGCTCGGCAGGAACCAGAGGCACCTGGAAACAGCGATCGACAGGAAAATCCGCGTAGAAATGATTGGGTACGCGTCCTGGCCCCGAGTGACCGGTGTAGACCTCGCTGAGCGCCATGGTGCGTTCGAGACCGTCGCCGCCGACGAAACGCTCAAGACGCACGTAGCCGCCCAGCGCACTCTCCAGGGCTTCTTCCGCAACACACGCACCACCGCCAACGTCATCGCCGCCAGGATCGGGATCGCCGCTCGAGGATCCTGCGTCGGCCGAGAGATCCACACCCATGGCCTCGGGGCTGTTGGCGCAGGCAGCAAGGCCGAGCGCGAGAAGGAAGGAGGAACAAAGCCAAGGTTCGATGCGATTCATGCCCAACGAGATACGCTCGCCGCCTTCCGGCTCGTAGTGAGAGATTCTGAAAAAAATTTCAGAAGCTTTCAGGTGTTGGGAGAGCTCGCTCCCAACTCAGCAAGCATCTAATATTTCAAGGTTAATTTCGCCATCGAGCGAGTAGCCTTGTGCAGAGGTCGCGATCACACCGCGCAAGCCAAGGCTGCGCAAGGAGCCAATCGCATTGTACAGGCGGGTCTTGGCTGCTTCGGGCTGGATGACTTCGAGAGGCCAACCGGCCGCCACCAACTCTTCGGGCGCAAGGGCTCCCGCAGCTTGCAAGCGCTGCTCGACCAGGGCCGCCAAGATGTTCCGAAGCGGCCCGCGTCTGCGCAGGTCGACCTCGCTTGCACTCCGGGCGAAGCGAGAACCATCACGCGCGATCTTCACGACCTCGCGATCCGCGCGGGGTGCGCCCGCTTTGATGCTCTCGCGAATGCGTCGCGCGATGCGGGCTTGCACGCCATAGACCTCGGCGGAAGTGCCGCCCCCTTCCAAGATGGCAACCGCCTGCGCAACGAGGGGCCGGCCATGCCCAGCCACGCTCTTCTCGGGCGCACCTTGCCATGCCAAGGCTCGCAGCACCGCGCTGAACAATGCACCCGAACCCGAGCCGCCGAAGACTTCCAGATCGCCCACGTGCGAAGCGAGCTGCGCGAGACCATCACTGTCGCCGGCAAGGATTCTGGCGATGGCTCCATAGCCAACGGCGTCGCTCCACAGACTGCGTCTGCCCAGATCGAGAGCGAGGGCCTCGGCCTCCACCAAACTCTCGATGGCCTGCGCATCCAGGCCGCTGTCGATTTCGGCGAGTCCGCGAAAGAGCAAGCAGCCGGCTTGTACGACCCGATCGCCATCGCTTCGAGCACCTTGTAGCGCGCTTCGAATCCGCGACATGGCCACGTGGTGATCGCCGCGATGCAAGGAGCCGAGAGCCAGATTGACCATCACCTTGTTGGCTGGTCGAGTGAGCCCGTGATCATCAAAGATGCTCCAGGCACTCAGCCCATCGCCTTCATCGCATGCCTCCGATCCCACGAGATCGATGGCAAAGCTGGTGGCCATTACGTGCGCTCGTTCGACCGGGCTGGTGGCGGCTTGCAGAGCCAGAGCGAGAGTCGTACGCGCCTCTTCGATGTGGCCGAGATCGAGCGTTACCAGCGCATCGGTGAGGTGGTAGTGCCAAGGGGCGATAGCGTGCTTGGTAGGATCGATGGTGGCGAGCAGTGCCCTGGCGGCTGCAGCGTCGCCACGCGCTCTGGCCACCCGCGCCTCTTCGAGCGCAATCTGCGCGCGTAAGGCTGGCAGGTCGAATCTCTCGGCAAGCTGCATGGCGCGATCGAGCATCTCTCTCCGCAAGCGAATCGGCCCGCGTATCTCGAGCGCCGAGCTCGAGGCGAGCAGCACCTCTGTGGCTTGTTCGGCACGGGCCGCGTCGCTTGCGCAAGCGAACATCTCATCGGCGGCGCGAACCAGATCGTCGCCGCGCACCTCCCCGGCCAGAGCGAGCCCGCGGATGACCTGCGCATGCGCCATGGCGAGCTGCACTCGATCCGCCTGCACACGAGCGCGCACGAAGCGGCGCAGGATGGCCAGGATCTCGAGGCCGTCATTGGCCCGGGCCACCAGACCGCGAGCAATCAGTGGCGCCAGGGTGAGCGTCGTGTCGCTCTCGTGCGAGCCGGCCAGGAGTGTGGCGGCGCGGGCGAAGTCGTCAGCGTGAAATCGCTCTTCGAAGGCGCAGGCCAGGCTGAGCGCTCGCCGTTCTGAATCGCTCAAGTCTTTCCAGGTGTCCTCGAGAGCGAGCTCCAGGCTCTGATGACGTCTGGGAACGTCGGCCGCCGCCGTGTGCAAGATCGCTTCGCCACGGCTGAGCGCGGCCTGGATCTCACGAGGCGAACGGATGCCAAGCGCGCCAGCCATTAGCTCGATGGCCAGTGGCGAACCGCCGACAAAGGCCAGCAGTGAGTCGGTCTCCGCGCGCGACGGTGGCATGGCAATACCGAGTTCGCTCACGCGATCGTCGAGGAGCTGGCAGCACGAGGCGGCATCGAGGGGAGCCAGGGCCATGCGACGCACGCCTCGCAGTTGCAGTGGCGCCTGCGCCGTGACGATGAACATGTGGGATCCAGCGCTCAGCCATGTCGGCAAGACCGCCAAGAGTTCGCTCTCGCGCGCCCCGGCGTGATCGAGCACGATGAGCGAGCGCTCTCTGCGAGTGAGTGCAAGAGCGGTTCTCTCGACGAGATCCTCGCTGGCCGAAGTTGTGTCCTCGCCCAGCAAACGCGCCAACACCTCTGCGGCGGCGTCCGGTCGATCGCCTAGCTCACAATAGAAGCGCCCTCCTGGAAAGTGCTCGACCATGTCGCTGCTCGCCACGCGCGCAAGTCGCGTCTTGCCGACGCCTGCCATGCCATAGAGAGAAACCAGGCATGGAGCGGGGCCCGCCGCGCTGGCCATCTCGAGCAGGGCCTGCCGTTCCTGGCTTCTTCCGACAAAGGACGTGAGGTCCCAGGGCAAGACTGACCAGCTCATGATCTGAGCTTCTCATATTTCGAAGCACCCTGGAGGTGCGTGCGCTTAGGGAGCGCTCAACAACACGCCCGCGCGTGCAGGCCACCAATTATTGAGACCGCCCAGGCAGCGCGCCTGATGAATGGCTCCCCAATTGGGGTGTCGCCCCACCCGAGAGGGTGTGTAGCCGCCCGTGCCCTGCTGCTGGCGGGTAAAGGTGCCAGCGTGCAAACGCCCATACTGGTAGTCGAGGCCACCCCAGGTGCTCAGTTGCGTGGACGCTTTGCACAGCGAGTCGATGCGCCCGTCGTTGTAGCCAGCATCGTCGAGTCGCAGGATGGTGATCATGCGCCTGTTGATGCCGGATACTGCAGTGTCGAATTCGCGCGCCAGCTTGTCAAAGCAGCTCAAGTTAAAGGTGCAGTGTGGGTTGCTCTGCGGCTTAACGATGCCGGCCGCCGAATTCATGACGTTGGAGATGTGCATGTACACCTCCGAGGCCAGGACCCGACAGTGGTCGTTGCAGGCCCGAAGCACCGAGGAGAAGCTGGCTAGCCGACCGGCGTTGTTATAGCTGTTGATGTAGAGGATGACGCGTCGGTCGAGGCCTCGCGCGGCCAGCTCTTGCAACATGGCCGCAAAGGCCTGGGCGTAATCGCCGCCGTTCTGCCAACGCGCGGGTCCATCTGCAAAGCTCAGCTCATCGATCGACACGTAGGCATAGCCCTGTGCCAGACGCGCCTGCACGAAGTCGGCGGCGTCGCCGGCATCGAGGTGGGCTTCGAGCGAGCGTTCACCGAACTTGCCGGCACGTGGCATCTTGAAGGCCAGGAGACCTCCTGCCTCGATCCACGGCCGAAAGCGCGTGCACGGGTCCGCAGGATTGACGGCCAGAACGAACTGCGCGCGAGGCGTATTGCCCAGTAGCGCCAGCGTCGCGGGCCAGTTGATAGCACCGGGATCATCTGCTCGCTGATAGGAGCCGTAGTACAGAAACATCGGCGTGTCGTCGTAGATCGGCAGTGCTGGCAGGTCAGCACAGATGCGCGGAGCTTCGGTGGCGGCCAGCGGGTTGATGTCATCGCTTGGACCGGCATCGACAAGCCCTTCGAAGGCAGAGTCGACTTCCGCGCCGGCGCTGGCATCCACGACCTCGCCAGTGCAAGCGGAGGAGCCGGTAGCGAGGAGCAGCACCACGAGGGTCGAAAAGAAAAGAGGGAGAGGTGTGCGCGTCCTGCGATCCATCCCTACCTAGTACCCCTTCGATGGCGCGACGAGCACCCAAAGCTCCTGATAGTTTTTTCAGCTTTTTTCAGTTGCCAAAGCTACTAGCCCTCACTGGCTTGCGAGTGAAGACATGCACTCAACGCGCTCGCGAGCTCGGTGGCACTCGGGAAGCGCTGCTCGGGATCGATCGCCAGGCAACGCATGGTGAGCGCGTCGACGCCGGCAGGTAATGGCCTGCCAAGAATCTGGCTTGGCAACGGGGCTTGCCCCTGCATAACGCGATGCAGTAGCTGCATGAGCGTGTCACCCGTGTAGGGCGGTCTACCGGTAAGCAAGAAATAGAGAACGGCGCCAAGACTGTACAAATCGCAGCGCTCATCCATGGGCATTCCGTTGGCCATCTCAGGAGCCAAATACTGCGGTGTACCCATCACCGAGCCGGAAGCTGTCAGCACCGTGTTGCCGTGGTTAGCGACGGCCGCGATCCCGAAATCGAGCAGCTTGACAAAGTCAGGCTCACCGCCAAGCTTGGTGACGAAGAGATTCTCGGGTTTGATGTCGCGATGAACGATGCCATGAGCGTGTGCTTCCACGAGCGCTCGCGAGGCTTGCAGCACCAAGTTCAGGGCCCGAGCAGGCTCGAGCGGCCCCACGCGGGCAACCAGCTGCGCAAGGTTCTCTCCTTCCAACAGCTCCATCGCGTAGTACCAGAGTCCATCATCGGTCGCGCCAAAATCGAGAACGCGAACGGTATTGGGATGAGTCAACGCGGCAGTGGCACGCGCCTCGCGCTCGAAGCGCGAGACCTCGACTCCCTTGGAAGCCCCCTTCAAGATCTTGAGCGCAACGTCCCGTCGCAGAGCCGGGAAGTACGCGGTCCAAACTTCGCCCATGCCACCTGCCCCAAGGAGGTTCTTCAACTGGTAGCGCCCGATCTGTCTGGCCTCAAAGAGCTGACGTCGAAGCTGCCAAATGGTGTTCCCTCCTGTGAGTACCAACATCATGATGATCACGTTGGTCGCCACCATGGTGGCAAAGAGTGCTACCTGACGCACATCACCGAATTGGGATGCGATTGCAGGCGACATTGCCGCCGCCATCCCGAGCGTGATCGGGTGAATCACGACCGCCAAGGCCATCGAGGGAAGTCCCTCGGAGAAACGATCCGTACGCATGGTGGAGCGGCCGACCAGAATGATGGTAATGCCAATGGCGTATATGCTCGCAATGCCGCCGGCAAGAGCACACATGAGCGACGATAGGAATGCAAAGCCTGAGGTCGTCATGCGCTCGATGCGCAGGAGACTGCGATGGGAAGGCGTCTGCGATCGCCGTAGCCAGAAGTACAAGGGCAAGATCGCCAGTGCGGATATCAATCGAGCGATAAGGAGCGGCGCGAGTCTTGAAGGCTCGATGTAGCTCGCGATCGTCCAATCAGCGACCAAGAAGAAAGGTGTGAGCAAAAGCAGCATCGCCAGCATGCGCCGAGTGCGAATCGCCGTTTGCAACTCGTCCTCACTTTCCAGTTGTCGGCGACGGTCCATGGCTTCGGCCATGCCGGTCTCGTGGCGCCCTAGCTGCGCCATCTGCACTTCCTTGGCGACTTGGCTCGGAGTCAGTGGGGAGGCCATGGTCTCGGCCAGCCCTGCACTGTTCGTGTCAAGCTCGCGTGAATTGAATTGCTCAGACACGAGTCTGGCAATGGTATCCCGAACCCGACTCGTAGGACATACGGCAAGGACGGAGGACGCTACTTGCTAGACTGGGGCCTCTCGGCGGCCTCCTCGTATATAGCGCTCTGTTGCTCCAGTAGGGTCACGACGTCCTGGAATCGGTCCCGATTGGCGCTGCTCAGCTCCACGAGCGCGCGATGTGCCGCGAGCATGATGCGCGCGAGCGACTGCTCGGAAGGCGGCTCGATGGCAATCTTCTCACTGGGGCTACCATTGATGGACTCCTCGACCAGGTTGAAGAGATCATCCAATCCCATACTGGTGAGTAAGGCGTTAATGTCGTCTTGATTGGAGACCAGGGTGACCTTCTCTCCGCGAGAGTTCAACATCGCTGTGGCCACCCGCGCCAGCTGACCCAGATTGGTGCTGTCGATCATCGAGGCCTTGGTCAGGTCGATGACCAGCCCTTC
>JAHEAK010000304.1 GCA_024642805.1 Kofleriaceae bacterium
TGGCCATTGTGTCTCGCATCATGCACCTACATGGCGGCGCCCTGCATATCGTCGACGCTCCAGGCGGCGGGGCCTCGGTGCAGCTGGTATGGCGCAATGCGCGGCCTGGAGCTCGGCGCGGACTCGGAGCCCTCGTGCGCCGACACACGACCGAAGCCAAGAAGCCAGATACCCCGAGATCAGAAGTCTCGAAGACCGATGCCCCGAAGACCGAAACCAAGGTCGAAGCGAAGGCTACTGCGCGGCCGCTTCCGTGAGCTCGACGTGAATGTGATCGATGTGCGGGATGGGACCGCTGTACCGGCCTAGCTTGTCGGCGCCGACGCCAATCCATGAGGAATGGTCCCAGATGACCAACTGCACGCCCAGGGTCTCGGCATGGTAGACGAGCCAGTTGGCGATGACATCGCCTGCTTCGTTATCAGCGTCGCCGTCGACCACGGCGATCATGAGATCCATGGCGCGCCCAGTGCCGTGCACAGAGGTCTCCGCGCTATTGGCCGTATTCTGCCGACAGCTATAGCCGCCGATCTCGTAGATTTGCGGGTAGGTGCTCGCCAGAAGATCACCTAGAGCCATGGTTCCAGGCATGAAGGAGCCGCCACAGTTGGCGCCACCATTCCAGGGTGGCGGACCGTCGTAGCCGATCTCGTACTCTTCGGCCATGGCCTCCAGAGCTGGCGGCATGAGCCAGCGGCCGCTGGTGTCATAATCGAAGCTGAGCTCGACGCCAGCATCGGCTTCGACGTCGCCCGGATCCGAATCTGTGTCCTGGCCGCCATCGACATCGCCGGCACCGCCCGGGCCCGTGACCGATCCGACATCGCACGCGCCAAGCCCAAGCATCAGGATGAGCACAGCAATCGAGCGGGAACGAGGAGCGAGCACGCGTCCTTTGAGTGCAACCAGTAGGCCGGAGTAGCGCCACGAAATATCGAGGACTTCCCCAGGCTTGCAGTGGCTACTCGGCTTGCACTAGCCGGAGGCCAGGGTCCCAGGTGCAGACTCTGATGGGCACGAGGCTATGGTCGTTGGCGCCAAGCTCGCCATGCCAACCGGCGCGCTCGCAGCCGGCCACGCCATCAATATCGAGACGAGCTCAGCGCGTGATCGGCGTACTTCCAGGCTTCTTGGAAGCGCTTGTCGACAGCCGCCGCCGCTTTCTCTTTGTGTTGCGCTCGCAGGGCCTGGGCGAGGCCAAAGAGCGCATAGCCATTGTCGGGAAGGGAATCCAAATCCTGGCGATAGACCCGCTCTGCCTCCGTTGGCCTGTTGGCCTCGAGATAGACAGCACCAAGGGAATGTCGAACCGGGTAGTACCAGTCAGGTGGCTCGTCGTAGTTGAGCTGGCCCTCGAGCTCGGCGGCGAATTCGAGTCTGGTGATCGCCTCTTTGTAGTTCTTGCCGGCGGCCGCCATCTCGCCTTCGAGAATGGCGATGGCAACCGCCATCAGCTGCTTGGTGGTGTTGATGTCGAAGACAGTGACCTTCTCGAGATCGCGACTCTTGGCCAGCTCCTTGAGGGCGTCGAGTTCTTTGTGTGCGGCACTCAGATCGCGCTTGCCGACGAAGGCCATGCCACGCGCGTAATGCCAGACTGCGTTGGGATAGGTCATGGCGGCATCAGGCTGCGCCTCGGCGAGAATCTCGTCCCACATGCCAAAGCGCGCATAGGCGTAGAGCGGCGTCACGAAGAAGTGCTGCATGAAGCCCATGTCGTGATGCGACATCGAAGACTCACTGGCCACGCGCTTGCGAACTTCCTTGGCAGCCTCGATGGCTCGCTTGCTGCGGCCCTCCAAACTGCTGGTCGCCCACAGAAAGTGCCAGTTGTGTGGCGTGTACAGCAGTGGATAGGTGCCCTGCGCATGGCACTGGGTGCTGTACTGATTGTCGGAGGCAATAGCGCGCTCGTTGGCCTCCGAGCCCTCGTGATACTGGCCGATGCGAATGTAGATGTGGGAGGGCATGTGCACCAGGTGGCCGGCACCTGGCACGATGCTCTCGAGACGCTTGGCTGAGGGCAGCGCCCGCCCGGGATCCTTGGAGGCCTCGATGGCATGGATGTACAGATGATTGGCGCCAGCGTGATCTGGGCTCGTGTTCATAGCGCGCTCGAGGACCGTGACGATGTCGCCGGTCCACGGCCTTGGCTTGCCATCCTTCTGCCAATAGTCCCATGGATGCTGATCCATGAGGGACTCGGCAAAGAGTGTCTGCACATCCGCATCATCAGGATAGTTCGTAGCCACCTCGCGCATGGCGAGCGCGTAGGCCTCATCGAGAGCGGAGCGATCTTCGCCGGCATCGCGCGCGTAGCGTTTGCCCAGAGCGGAGATCAGTGCCTTGTGCATGGGGCTCGCGGCGTCGGCGAGTGCAGCCGCCTTGCCGATGGCTTCGAGCGCAGGCGCGAGGTTGGCGGCATCCATCTTGGCGTTGATGTTGGGGCCAAGCGCGAGGGCGGCGCCCCAAAAACACATGGCGCAGCCGGGATCCAGACGCGCCGCTTCGACAAAGGATCGATGCGCCTCGGCGTGATTGAAGCCCCAGTTGAGCACCATGGCCTGATCGAAGTAGCGCTGACTGAGAGGCTGCTCGCTGACGGCGAAGTGATAGCTGCCCATGCCTTCTAGGAGCGGCGGCGCGGACACCTCGGCCTCGACCTTCGCGCCACAAAGGTTGGCGGCCTGGCTCTCGGGGCCACCGAGATCCTCGGCCACAACCGGCTTCTTGCTCCCGCACGCGCTGACCAGCAACAGGACGAGCATCCAACCCAAACGACAGCATCCAACTCGGCTCATGACAATCCTCCCGATGGCGTGCAGAGCTGGTCTCGCCCCGTCCATCTTGCATTCGACCTCAACCAACCAAGTTGCGATCAAACGCTCGATGGCGCAGCTCGTCAATGCACGAGCCGATCAATACGTCTGCCCAGCTTGCCAGCGCCGAAGATTAGGCGTGGTTGCGCAACATCAACTGCGGAGGATGCGGCCAGAGATACGACTGCTCTTGCAGGTAGTTCAGCTCGAGGCTGCGAATGTGATGCCTCATGAGGGTGAGTGGCGCCACGAGCGGCAAAAGCCTGGCCTGGTAGCCCGCGATCTGCTCATGCACCTCGCGACGGGAGTGCACATCGAGACGATCGCGGAAGTAACCGGCAATGTGTTGCAGCACGTTGCTGTGCTTGCCGACGTTGCTTTGCTTGGCCAGTCCTTGCAGGAAGAGCGTGCTGTAGGCCTCTTGCAGTTGTGCCTTCGGTATCGAGTGACTCTCGGCGACAAGCTTGCCAAGCGGTCGGTAATCGGAGTGGGCCATTAAGAGCAGCTTCTCGCGTGCGTGGAAGCGCATCAGATCGGATGCACGCCAGGGCTGGGCAAAGAAGCTTCGCAAGCGATGGTACGCGAACACTCGCTCGATGAAGTTCTCTCGCAAGACGGGATCGCGGAGGCGACCGTCCTCTTCGATGGGCAAGAGCGGGAGCGCCGCCATCAGCTCGCGGGTGAAAGCTCCAACGCCGTCTCGCGAGGGCGAGCCTGTACCGGTCTCGGGATAGACCTTCACTCGCTCCATGCCACAGCTAGGGGAATTCTTCTTAACGATGAAGCCGCACAGATCCATCGCAGAGAGGGCACGAGACTTGTCACGTGCGTAGCGCAGCATGGCCTCCGAGTGATCGCTCTGGCTTTTGGGAGCCACCAGCGCAGGTCTTGCGTCCTCGGCGCGCCGTTTCAGGCGCAGCGTCTCCCTGGGCATACCGAGCCCGACTTCCACTTCGGGGCACACCGGCACGAACTCGACAAAGCTGCCCAGGGTGTCGCGAATGTACTTGTCGAGCTTGTGGCCGCCGTCGAAGCGCACCTCTTGACCGAGGACGCAAGCCGAAATGCCGAGACGTAGACTCGGTACCTGGGAATCAGTCTCCGTAACCACTGCCGCGGGATCATGCGCGGAATCATGCGCGGAATTATGTTCTGTCATACGATTGTCCTTTGTTCGAGAGTGCTGCCGCCTCTACCACCGCTCTGCGAATCTCACTTGTCGTGGGATGATCGCCTGCGAATTGCGAGCGATACTCCAGTGTGCTCTCGCCCTTGCTCGTGATCACAAAGACGCCGCCTTGCTGGAAAGCATCGCCCTGCACCTGGCTCTGTCGATGCCCCGAGCGAAATGCAGACACCGCGCGCGCCATGCTGCGTCCATTGATCGATGAGCGCAGACCTCGCTCGAGCTGCAAGGAGCGATAGAGAACGCGACTGGGATCGGAGTAGAGAGCTCCGGTGAAGCCCGACTTTTCGCGAAAGCCCGCGATGAACGAAGGGCTGCCATTGCCAACAACGACCAGGCGCGCGCCCAGCTCCTCCAGCTCGTCTTCCATGCAATGCAACTGCATCACTTGCTCTTGGCAAAAGAGTCAGCCGAAGTGCCGAACCAATGCGAGCACCAGCGGCCCCTGGCCCCATAGCGAGTCCAGGGCCACGGCCTGCCCGGCCTCGTCCAAAACCCTGTTTTCTTCCAGTACTTGGCTCATGCTCATATCGATGCACCTTTCGTGGGCAAGCGCCTCGTGGACGATTTTGCCCTCCTATTCGACCATTCTAGCCTAGTTTGGTCGATTTGTCTCGACAAAACGACCAAACCGACCATACTAGAAACATGAACATCTTCCTCACTGGAGCTACCGGTTTTGTGGGTCGCGCGCTCGTGCAGCGCCTTGAGCGCGAGGGACATCGTCTGAGCGCCTGGGTCCGCGATCCCGAAAAGGCGCGCGCGCTTCTCGGACCGCAGATCAAACTGCTCTCGACAAGCGAGGACGACGAGGCCCTGCGCAACACCCTACGAGATCAAGATGCCGTCATCAACCTCGCGGGCGAGCCCGTCATGGGTGCTCGCTGGACCAAAGCGCGACGTCGCCTCCTCGAAGACAGTCGCATTGCCACCACACATAAACTGGTCGACGCCATCGGCCAGCTCGCGAACAAACCGCGCATCTTCATTTCGGCGAGCGCGGTCGGTTACTACGGCAGCGAGCTTCGCAAGAGCGTGCACGAAGACAGTCCCGAGGGGGTGGGATTTCTCGCGCGCCTGTGCGGAGACTGGGAGCACGCGGCCAAGCAGGCGGAGGACCACGGTCTGCGGGTGGTCTTGCTGCGTACCGGCATCGTCCTGGGACTCGATGGCGGCGCCCTCCCGCGACTCTTGCCAGCCTTTCGCGCGGGTCTGGGCGGGCGTCTTGGTAGCGGCGAACAAGCCATGCCCTGGATTCACATCCACGACATGCTCGAGATCATCCTCGCCGCTCTGCACGATGAGCGCATCGAAGGCGCCGTCAATGCGGTGAGCCCGCACCCGGTCAGCAATCGAGAGTTTAGCGGTGAACTCGCCTGCGTTCTCGGCAAGCGAGCACTCGTGCCCGTGCCCTCCCTGGCCTTGCGCGCCGCTCTCGGCAAAGCCGCCAGCGTGCTGCTGGGTGGCCAACGCGCTGTGCCCAGTAAGCTCCTGCGTCTTGGCTTCGAGTTCCGCTACCCGGACCTCGGCCCTGCCCTGCACGAGCTGCTCGCGGGGCCAACCAGTGTGCATATCTCGCGCGCCGCGCAGCTGCCTGCCTCGCCCTACCTGCGCACGCGTGGTGCCCGCTACCAGATGACACAGGAAACCCGCATTGCGGCTCCTCTGGAGGAGGTCTTTGCTTTCTTCTCACGGGCCGAGAACCTCGAGCGCCTCACCCCTGCCAACGTTGGCTTCACCATCGACTCGCCACTGCCGATCCTCATGGGAACCGACGCCAGGATCGACTACACGATACGCCTCGGTAAAATTCCCATGCACTGGCAGACGCAGATCGAGAGCTGGCAGCCAGGGCGCTCCTTCGTGGACGTGCAGCTGAGCGGCCCCTATCGCTCGTGGTGGCATGAGCACAGCTTTCGTCAGGATGGCAGCGAGACCGTCATGTGTGATCGGGTGTACTACGCACCTCCGCTGGGTGTGCTGGGCGCGCTAGCCCATCGCATCTTCATCGCATCCATGCTCCAGCAGATCTTCGGCTATCGCAGCCATGCCATTGCGATGGCCTTTGCCCGCACGCCGGCCGCGCGCTTGCCAACTCGCCCGGCTCTGCGCGTGGCATAAGGCGCGACCCCATGCCTTTCACGCTTGCAGACTCTCGGGTGCGTGTACTGCGCGACCAGCCGCTGCGGCCAGCGGCGAGCTACGTCTTGTACTGGATGATTGCCGCCAGGCGAACGCGCCACAACTTTGGTCTGCAGCACGCGGCTGACTACGCCCAGACCCTCGCATTGCCACTGCTGGTTCTCGAGGCCCTGCGCGTCGACTATCCCTGGGCAAGCGATCGCTTTCACGCCTTCGTGATCGATGGCATGCGTGACAACGCCGAAGCCCTACGTAGTCACGGCGCTGGCTACTATCCCTATGTCGAAACGCAGCCTGGGGCCGGC
>JAHEAK010000305.1 GCA_024642805.1 Kofleriaceae bacterium
GCTGCGCAGAGGCTTGCGCTAAGGGCGAGGAGGAGGAGGGGGGCGAGCATGCCGTTGGTCCGCATGCCGGGCTATGTTGCTCAAATCATGCCATCTGCGACCACCATGTAAGTGGTTGTACACAAATGCGAGATCGCAGCGAAACCCGGGGAATGACGGGGCCACCAGGTAGGTCTGCGGGCCCCGCGCAGGTCGAGGCTTCCAGCTAGACTGCGGGCATGAAGACCCGCGCCGCCATCGCCACCTCCGCCGCCCGCCCACTCGAAGTCACCGAGATACAGCTCGATGGTCCACGCGCTGGCGAGGTCCTGGTCGAGATCAAAGCCACTGGCGTGTGTCACACCGATGCCTTCACTCTTTCGGGCGCGGATCCGGAGGGCATCTTCCCAGCCGTCCTCGGCCACGAGGGCGCCGGCGTGGTGCTGGAAGTGGGCGCCGGCGTCACCAGCCTGAAGAAAGGCGACCACGTCATCCCGCTCTACACACCCGAGTGCAGGCAGTGCAGCTACTGCACCTCTGGCAAGACGAACTTGTGTCAGGCGATCCGCTCCACCCAAGGCCAGGGCCTTATGCCCGATGGCAGCAGTCGCTTCTCGCTTGGCGGCGATGCGATCTTCCACTACATGGGCACCAGCACCTTTGCCAACCACACCGTGGTTCCGGAGATTGCCCTGGCCAAGGTTCGCGAGGACGCGCCCTTCGACAAGATTTGTTACATCGGTTGTGGCGTTACCACCGGCATCGGTGCGGTCTTCAACACCGCCAAGGTCAAGCCGGGCGACAACGTCGTCGTCTTTGGTCTGGGCGGCATCGGCCTCAACGTGGTGCAGGGCGCACGCATCGCGGGTGCCGACAAGATCGTCGGTGTCGACATCAATCCACGTCGCAAGGCCATGGCTGAGTCCTTCGGCATGACCCACTTCGTCAATCCGAGCGAGCTCAAGGGAGAGCTCGTTCCCTACCTCGTCGACCTAACCGGTGGCGGCGCCGACTACAGCTTCGAATGCATCGGCAATGTCGACTGCATGCGCCAGGCCCTGGAGTGCTGCCACAAGGGCTGGGGCGAGTCGATCATCATTGGCGTTGCTGGGGCTGGCCAGGAAATCCGCACGCGCCCCTTTCAGTTGGTCACGGGGCGGGTCTGGAAGGGCAGTGCCTTCGGGGGAGCCAAGGGCCGCACGGATGTGCCACGCATCGTCGACTGGTACATGGAAGGCAAGATCCAGATCGACCCGATGATCACGCACACCATGCCGTTGGCCGATATCAATCGAGCCTTCGATCTCATGCACGCCGGCGAGAGTATTCGCAGTGTGGTGCTCTTCGACTAATCTCGCAAACGCGAGCTACTCGATTTCGATACGCAAGTTGATGGGCTGGCCACGACGCGTGAGTACCAGCTCCCACCCCGAAGCCGCCTTGAGCTTGTTCCAGGCCTCCATGACCTGGTCGGGGCTGCTCAGTTCCATGCCGTTGATGCTGTGGATCGTGTCGCCATTTCGGATTCCTACCTTGGCAAAGAAGCTGCTGGGCCGAATCGCGTAGATCTTGAACCCGTTTGCCTTGCCGTTGCTCATGGAGGGCACGATGCGAGCGCCGCGCATCAGGCTCGCTACGTCGTCAAAGATGCCCTCTGCTGCGCTGCGCGTTATCCGAGTCTCGAACTCGCTCACCTGGGTGATGCCTGCAAGCCCGGTGTCCTGTGTGTTGTCAGGCCCAGAGGTGGGCTCGCTCGCCGGTCTCTCCGCAAGGAGCGATGGTAGTGGTCCCTCTTGGATGAGCTTGGCGAGAGCGAGCATCGGCTCGAGCTGCGCTATCACTGCCTGCATCTCTGCGCGGGTTTCTTTGAGCAGCTCCCGCTCCGTGCGCAGCTCGGCCTGCAGCTGGGCGGTTTGCTTGCTGTTGCCAGTCGTGCAGGCGACAAGTATCAAGGACAGAGCGCAGGCGCGAGGCCACATGGATGTTGAGAACATGATGGCAGATGAGACACCAGAAGCAGCGAGGCGGCAAGTCGAAGCCATGCGCTGAGCTTGGCTGGAATCCAAGAAGCTCGCCCGGCATGCGATGACAGCGACCAAGGCTCAGAGGTAGAGTGCGAGCATGAACTTCGACAAAGACTTGGGACCTCTGGGACCGCTCCTCGGCATTTGGGAGGGCGAGAAGGGCACCGACCTGGCTCCTTCCGACAAGCCCGAGAACAACCGCCAGCTGGCCACCAGCAAGTACCGCGAGCGCATGGTCTTCGAGGCCACCGGCCGAGTCGACAATCACGAACAACAACTCTTCGGGCTGCGCTACAGCACCAAAGCCTGGCGCATCGGTGCCCCGGATCCCTTTCACGAAGAGCTTGGCTACTGGATGTGGGATGCCGCTTCGGAGCTGGTCATCCGTTGCTTCATGCCGCCACGCGGTTTGACGGTGCTAGCAGGAGGCACGGCCAAGGCCGACGCCAGAGCCTTCTCCCTGCGCGCGGAAGCCGGCTCGGAAGTATTCGGAATTTGCTCGAGCCCTTTTTTGACCGCCGAGTTCAAGACGACACTCTACACCCTCGAGGTGCAGCTCCTCGACGACAACACACTGCACTACGACGCTCATACCTGGCTCAAGATGAAGGGCCGCGACGAGCTCTTTGATCACCGCGACGAGAACACCCTCAAGCGGGTTACCAGCGCGCCATAAGACCGAAGGCCGGCATGACGATGATGCCGCCCAGATCGGTTTTCTCGCCGAGAATGACCGGCTTGGCCACCATGTTCATGACGGTCAGCTCGGCGAAGGCGTAGATCGACTTGTAGCCGAGTCCGAAGCCCGAGTACGCGCCGTAGTAATGAATGGAGTCGTCGCTGGACTGCAGACCGGCGACGTTGTCGATGGTGGCGTCGACGGAGTACTTGGCAAAGACATACTTGGGGCCGCCCCAGAGGTAGCCCCAGCTGCCAAAGCGCTTGCCGAAGATGAGCGGCACCTCGATGTCATTTCTGGAAAAGTCGTCGATGTGCAGATACTCGAGCACGTCGAAGACCGTGCCGTCGAAGAAGTGGTGGCTCACGCCAAGGGAAATCGCGCCCTGCCAACCCGATGCGTGATCGAGGAATTGGTACTTGGCGTCGCCGTGCACGCCGGTGCTCGTCCAGCGCAAGCCCGCATCGAGTTTGTCGATGAGTCCATAGCGGACCATGAAGTCCGAGTTGATACCCGGGGCGTTAAGGATGAGACCGACCAGCGATGCGGTGTAGTCGCGCTGTTCTTGCTCACTCGGGCTGTAGTTGGGATCGTCAGCGTACTTGTCGGCGAGGGTCGTGGAGGTATCGATGGCATCGACGATGCGTGAGGCCGGTATCGAAAGGTTGGAGCCGACGCCCACGTGAAAGCGCCCCGGCTTCAAGGTGTCGGCTGGCTGCATCGTGGACAGAGAGGTCGAACAGGACAGCCCCGCGGCCGAAAGGAGTACGAGCAAACACCATGTACGCATGTAGCCCTATGCTACGTCAGGACTAGGGCTCCGCGCCGCTTTCGCCATGCGCGTGGCCGCCTTCCTTCGCCTCTAAGGCCCGACCATAGATCGAGCTGGCCAAGACAGGATCTTTCGTGCGCAGAGTCACGACCACGGTATCGGCGTGCTCGACAATGCTCACGCTCGCGGGGCCAGCAGCCAGAGGGCAGCTTGGCATGAAGTCCTTTTCATAGCCGAGCTTGGCCGCGCGAGCCTGGTGGCAAGCAATGGACTTGGCGAGCCAGTCTTTGCTGAGGCCGACGACCTTGCGGAAGGTGACGCTGGCACCCATGAGTTGTCCCGACGGCGCGTACTGCTCGACCTCGAGAATGTCGGGGGTGCGCTCGAAGGGACTCACGGCGCGTTCGCTTTCGCCAAGGCCTTCACACGATTCCTGCTCGGCCTGAATGAGCAAGTGCGCCCAGCGTCGGTGATCGGCAGCCGCCTTGCGATGAGCACGGGCCGTGCGCAGGTACGAGGCGTTTTGCTCTTCTTGTGTCCAGCAAGGCTTCATGACCTGGATGGTCTCGCCACCGCTGGTGAGCGGTACGCCGCTGTCAATGCACTGGCCATCGCCCCGTCCCGAGACAGGCTCGACTTTCTCCTGTGTGACCTCGGCCTCGGCTTCGTGTTCCTTGGCTTGTCGCTCGTGCTCACTGGCGGATAAGGGCTCCGGATGCACGTGCTTGGGCGGTCGAGAACCGCACCCGAGTAAGAGCAGAGCAAGGCAAGTAGGTAAGGTGCGCATGCCTCCTTGCAATGCATGATCTTGACCAGGAAAGGGGTGATGCGAGCACTGCCCTGCGAGGCCTCAGGGCGGCGGAACCGCGACGTCGAAACGGAAATTGCTGCGCATCGCCATCGAGCGATGCAAGGCCTGCGTGAAGGCCTCATCCCTCTCGCTCGCGTTCACGATGAGCAACGCAAACTTTCCGTCCTATCGACGACTCGAGATCGCCGCTCGGCCGTGAGCAAGCCGTCGTCATCATCGATGGCTGCCGAAGTGTAGGCGTCTAGGCGTGGGGCTCGGCGTATGCAGCACATCGTATTGACACTATTGACGAATTGCTTGTCAGGCATAGGCAAAGGCCTTGTCAATTCTTGACGATTCTCGACAGGCAGCACCGTCTGAGTCCTTGAAATCACACGTGGGGAGCGATGGCCCCTTGCTTGCTTTGTCCCAACTCGTTGTTGAGCTGTTGAACCCATTTCAAAGGAAACCATGAAGACCACCAACGTAATTCTTTTCGCTGCTGCCCTTGGCCTCGGAACCGCTTGTGCTGCTGAGATCGGAGGCGACGACGATTTCGACACCACAGCTCCGATCGACCAAGCCGATCTGGAGGCTCGCGTCCTCGACGCCTTTGACCTGCTTTATGGTCCTCGCCCCGAAGCCCAAGAGAACGTGGGCGCGATCGGTCACGGCCGCATCGAAATCGACTCCGAGGGTGACTACGCCAACGGTCGCGAGTGCGACATGTACTTCATCGGCACCAACCTTCCCAACGCTGACCAGTACGCCATTTGGAACCTCGGTGTCGGCGGCATCGGCGACACGAGCGACTACCCAAGCGACTCGCGTCCAAACATGTACGCCATCCTGGCTCCCGCGCCAGCCGACAGGGTTCACCACGTCGATGGTTTCGATCAGTTCGACCACTACCACGTGTCGGATCGCTCGAGCTTTGAGCGCGGTCAAGACTACAACGGCAGCTGGGACGTGTACTTCGTGTTCCCTGGTCCTAACTTCGACGCCGCTAGCTACGTGACGGCCACCTCGGTGGAAGCCATGCAGCAACAGGTCGCCGACGGCATCCTGGGAACGCCACTTCTCACTACCGAGGCTGGTTTCGATCCTCTGGTTCTCAACGCTCCGATCATCTGCTGGCGACACTAGACGGCAGCTGCTCTCATCCTGTGGGTTCAACCATGCGCCCTGTCCAGTTCCGCTGGGCAGGGCACATGCTCTCTTCGCTGATGCCTGCTAGGATTCCTTCGTGACTCGATACCTCTCGCTGATGATGCTCGTAGCCATGGGCTGCGGAACCAGCGACGCCCCTGTACCCGGCGAGCCAGATGCTGGCATAGCCGATGCCAGTCCCTTCGATCAGAATGACATCCAGGGGCGCGTTTGTGGTGTCATCGATCTTCGCTTTCCCTGGGCCTGCCCGGCGGCGGCAAGTGTTGCCGGCCTCGAGGTCGCAGAAACCCTGCTCGGCGAGTCGGTGACCACAGCTGCCGATGGTCGCTTCGGCTTCGATCTGGTGGATGGACCTCGAGAACTCGTCCTGGAAATGACAGGCGACGATCGAATGAGCTCGCTCGTGCAGGTCGCGCCGGATGCCTTGACCGAGATTGTGCTTCCCGCCATCGCCCTTGGACCCTGGCAGAGCTACCTCGTTCAGTTCGACGAACAGGCTCCGACTCTTGGCGACCTGGCCTACGTCCTGGTGGCGATGGAGTCTGCGCAAGCGGAGCGGGTCGAGGGCGCTATCGTCGTCGGCCCGGCCGACATGGTGGGCAAGGTCTTCTACAACCTCGGCGACGCCTTTACCTGGGCTGACGTCGGTCAGACAAGTTCGACGGGCGTTGCGGTACTGACCGGGGTTCCTGTCGACCAAGACAGAATTTCCCTGATCGTTCGTGCGCCGGGCGATGCCGACGTGAAGACCGTGGAGGTGCAGGTGCGCGCCGGATTCCTAAGTCTCGTCCTCGTGACGCTTGACATCTAAGGGATGGCCGAAGATCACGGCGTCGCGTTGTAGTGATAGCAAGCTCCAGCACAATTTTTACTGATGTCGATCGGACCAAGCGTCTAAAGTCGAGCACAGCGGCACTGCTGCATTGAAGCTGACGACTGCCTCTCGTTAGAATGACGACGATGGGTGGTTTCAGGCGGGTCTTCGTAATTGACGATCAAAGAGACACCTGCGAG
>JAHEAK010000306.1:0-2093 GCA_024642805.1 Kofleriaceae bacterium
AGGAGCGGGACCGAGTTTGGGAATGTCTTCGATCTTGGCGTTGAGCACCTTGGCCAGACAGAAGGAGCCTTGCCCCTCACCGATTTCCCAACATGCGACAGGCTCGATTTGTTTGAGGTTCTTCCAGGTGCTCGCGTTGGCGCCTGCGAAGGTCGCTCCAAAGGATCTGGCGGATTCCGCCGACTGAAAGAAGAGGCTGAAGTGATGACGCAGATCCGCGTCGGAAATCGCATCGAGGATCTTGGCCCAGTGCTCGTCGACGTCAGCGTCCTCGCTGGCGATATCGCTGCGCGGTGGCGTGTGCAGGCAAAAGAGGTGAGTCGCAGCGTCGAGCAATGAGTCGCCGCTGGCAATCTTGCCGTAGAACATCGGATATTGAATCTCCGCGTGTCCAGAGGCGACGATCTGCGCAAGCTCCGGCAGATAGAAGTGACCCTCGCGAGACTTTGCCAGCTTCTTGAGCGGCCCAGTCTTGAGAACACCTGGGTCGACCGACTCGTCGTAGACGATGGAGCGCGAAGCATCGAAGTCCGCGCGTGCCCAGAAGGGATAGTCGAGCTTCTTTGGGCCTTTGAAGCTGCCCTTTGCCCAGTTGATGGACTCGCCGTACTGTTCGAGGAAGCCATCGTCCCAGTGGTATGCGGCGTAGTGACCTTTGTCTTGGCGGATGGATTCTTCGCTTCGCTTGAGAAGCTTCGAAAGGACGAAGCAAAGTGTTGACTGCAGCTTGCTCTGTCCTGTGGCTTCGCTTGTGTGTGGTGATGTTGTGCGTGCTGCTGTGCTGGCCTTTGCTTCGGCCTGAACTCTTGGTTTTGCTCCCATGTTGGCGATGGTAATGAGAGTCGAGGTCTGCTTGCACGCATTGGCGCGTGCAAATTTCCAAACAGGTTGCGGTTCGTCCACTGGCAAGGCGGCTTCGACGTTGTGAATCGCTTGCCCTTGACTTGCTAGGGCGCGACGCCATCGAAAACGAACTCGAGGAGCTCGCCGCTCGGGATGCTGAGCACGTACACCGCTTGCTCGTTGGCCGCGATCGCTAGGTCGCCCTGGGCCCAAGATGCAAATTCTTCCTCAAGGCACTCCTCGCTGCCAGGGGCATCGTTGCGTACCCTGCACAAGTGCATACCCTCGACGTAGACCACAAAATCTCCGAAGGCAGCGATGTGCGATATCTTGTCGGGGCGACCGTCATTTGTATCCACGAGCACGGTGGTGGTTCTTGGCGGGGCAAGGGGTTCCGTAAACACACCATCGTCAGTGGACCAAAAGAAAGCGGCCGCTCCGACGTCTAGGGAGCTCACTTGTCCCGTACCAATGACAATGTCACTGAGAGTCCCAAGCGGGTCCACGGCTAGGATGCCATCGCCGGCGGCGCAAAACACCTCATTACCTGTGCCCGCTATGGCGCGGATATCGCTCGTTCCGATATTGCGTTGTTGCAGAGTACCACCTTTATGCCAGTAGAGCTCATCGACGGCGTTTCTAATGAGTATGGCCGGGTCGTCGCCCATGGAGCTAATAGCAAGTGGAGGCTGTTCGGCGGCGATCGAAAAGCTATCAACAAGGCCGGACTCGAGGTCTAGCAATCTTGAGATCACGACCTTGCTAGCGGCCCCGTCCTCCGATAACTGGCCCACGACCAGGTCGTCGCCGACAAAGCCGATGGCACCAAGGCCTGGGACGGTGGCCATTTGCATGTCGCCGCTCGGTGTTAGCAGCACGAGATAGGTGTCGGTGCCGAGGGCCGAGGCTATGGCGACCTGGTTGTTGCTGACGGCGAGCTGGAAGGCGCCAAGACCAGTGTCGTGCTCGACAACATTGAACTGCCAGTCGGCTATCGCGCCATCGCTGGCCGAGGCAGCGTCGATTCCGGCATCGCCTGCCTGCCCAGGGGCGTCACTCGGTGAGAACAAAAGAGAGCAACTGGTGCAAAGCTGCAGAGCACCCATCGCGACGGCCCATTTCACTCAACAAGCGTATCGCAAATGCCCGCGGCCGCCTATTGGCACCCAACGTGGAAGTCCATGGCAGCACGCTCGGCCTCTTGGCAACGCTGTAGGTGGCGCGTCGTCCAGAAGGAATTCGCCTGCAAG
>JAHEAK010000306.1:2193-6427 GCA_024642805.1 Kofleriaceae bacterium
GAGGGCGAGGGGTGTCGGACCAACCCCGCATGCCATTTGCATGAGCCGATGTTGCGATTCCCCACGCTGCTGGTTGTGGCTACATGAGGTGTCGGAGTTCCACGCACTGTGAGCCGGGCGCGTGTGTCCTTCAAGGGCCTCAAGAGCGGCCCACGACCTGCAGTGTGCAGCACGCATGTTCACGCTTCGCCTTGCCTCTGGTCTCTTGCTCTCACTCGCACTAAGTACGTCCGCCTGTTCGAACCGTGCATCCATCTGTGCCGATGACGACAGCGACGGCAGTTGTGACGACGATGACCAGTGCAAAGGCGCAGACGATAGAGACGACTTTGACGGCGACGGCGTGCCTGACGAGTGCGATATCTGTCCCGATGACGCCTTCGACGATAGTGACGGCGATGGTATCTGTGATTCCCAAGATCGCTGTCAGGGCTTTGACGACTTGCTACACAGCGACGAGGACGGCGTGCCCGACGATTGCGACCCCTGTCCCTTCGACTCCGACGACGACCTGGATCGCGACGGAACCTGCGACTCGCAAGATCGCTGTTGGGGCTACGACGATCGCTACGATCGCGACCAAGATGGGGTGCCAGACGGTTGCGATCCCTGTCCCTTCGACTACGCGAACGACAGCGACCTAGATGGCAGCTGCGATAGCGCCGATCCTTGTTATGGTGACGATAGCAGTGGCGATCTGGACGCAGACGGCGTGTGCAACGATGTGGATGCCTGTCCTTTTAGTCCATGGTCGGGCGCTGGCAATGGCCAGTGTGAGGATGCCGAGCTCCCTGGTATTGACCTGAGCGGTCTTGACCTCGCCGGTGCCGATTTGCATCGCGCGGATCTGCGCAACGCCGACCTTGGCAATGCTGACTTGCATGACACCGACCTCGGCGAGGCCAATCTCGAGGGCGCCTATCTCGGCGGCGCCGACCTTCGCCATGCCAATCTCGAATACGCCTACCTAGTTGGAGCCGACCTGAGCTTCGCGAATCTGGGGGATGCCAGGCTGAGCGGCGCGGTGCTGGCCGGCGCGTACATGCCCTTCGCAAGCCTCCTCGGGGCCGAGCTTGGCCTGACAAACCTCGATGACGCCAACCTGCGTTTTGCAAATATGAACTTTGCGAGCCTGCAGGGAGCCAGCTTACGTGGTGCCGACTTGAGCGAGGCCACCTTGCAAGCAGCGAATTTGACCCTGGCCGACCTGAGCTACTGCAACCTGGAGGGCGCCGAACTGCCCAACACCGTCTTGGACGAGGTGAGCTGGCTCGATACTACATGTCCCGATGGCAGCAACTCGTCCACCAACGCCGATGCGACCTGTGTAGGCAACACCGGGTACTAGATTGAGCCCGAGCGGATGGGAATATCTCTTAGCTCTGCCTTCGTTCTTTGACCTTGGCAACGAGATCCACGCCGAGGATTGCGTTGAACGAGGCGCTCAGCGGCGGATTGGCCGCGAAGAAATCGCTCAGGCGTCCCGTCGGCCAGAACAGATAGCTGGAGCTCTGCGCGGCCGAGACTTGAGCGCTTGCAGGGTCGCCAGTTAGATAGGACATCTCGCCAAGAAATTGCCCCGCTGGCGAGTGAGCGATGACCTGATCGTCCACATGGATTTGCCCACGACCTCGGGTGAGGAGGATGACACCTCCCACGGGGCCGCCTTGCTTGATAATGATGTCTCCGGGCTTTGCGTCGCGCCTGTCGGCGACCTTGAGGAAGCGGAGAAAATCACGAGGCGCAAGCGAGTGGAACAGGCTGTTATACAGCTCGGTTTCTTCGTCAGACATGGCAACCGGTCGTCGCTCCAAGATGAGAATGACGATTTGAATCCCGTTGATCACCGTGAACAAGGACATCCACGCCACGGGCGTGAGGTTCACCGATGCAGGGAGAAGGTTGTAGGTGATCAGAAATCCCGTGCCCACGACCGACAAGATTCGCAGCCACAGAATGTCGCGTACCGAGTACGAGAAAAGATAGAGAGCGTAAGAACAGTGCAGCAAGTAGTCCAAGCAAATGCCTCAATGGTGAAGCTGCAACGCTACCATTGGGTGGAGCCGCGATCAGAACCGAGGGAGAGCGGGGCAGGCTTGATGGCCTCCTGGCTCCCTGGATTGGCAATTCCCCAAGTCATCATCGACAGCTGCGGCGGAAAAGCGCATTTTCACTGCGACAGCTGCGACCAGGCGGTCTCTTCTTCGTGAACGCTCACAGGAAGCCGCGACATGAAGCCCATCACACTCCTATCTGCTCTTCTCTTATCGGCAGCTTGTTCCGGCGGCAGCGGTTCTGACCCAAGTGAGGTCGACAGCGGCCCCATCGATCAGCAGGACCCCGAAGGTCCAGTCTTTGTCAGTCTCAGCACCAATTCCTCCAGCATCACGCCCAGCGACACCTTGCGCTTCTCGGTGATCGTCTCGGACCCGGATGGCGTGCAGGACCTGCTCGGAGGCGAAGTCGCGACCCCAAGCGGCGACGTCTACAAAACCTTTGCGCCTTCTGGTGAGGGAACCTACACCCTGGATCTCTCCTGGCAGGAGCTCGATCAGGTGGCGACCATTGACGGCCCCGTGGGCGGCGTGCAGCGCGCGATGGTGGTGCGCTTCTTCGATCAAGCTGGCCACAACTCGACACGCACCGTGAACATCCATCTTGGATGTGATGCGGCCGCGGAAGGACCGTGCAGCGCGGGCTGTTTTAACTTCAACACCAGCACCGAGCACTGCGGAAGTTGCGTCTCCAGCGTGCCCCAGGGCAGCGGCGGCATCTGCGAAGCCGGCGCTCCGATATGCCCCGGTGAGTTTGCCATCGCATGCAACGGCAGCTGTGAAGAGAACACCCTGGATCAGTGTGGCGCCTGTGGTCGCAGCTGCACCACCGCCAAGAACGCGCTGCCCGGCAACACCGCGAGCATCTCCGATTACGGGTGCTACGGCGTCACTGGCGGACTGACCTGCGAGTTCACGATTCCAAGCACGGTCGCCAAGAGCTGCGCCGCCCTGTGCGGAGAGTTCAATGTCAATTGTGCCATCTGGCCTCTCGAGGGCGGCGGCCAAATCGTCGGCGGAGCTACCGTCAACGGCAACCAGGTCGACTTGACCACCTGCAACCAGGTGCCAGCGAGCGAAGGCTTCACCGAGATGGCCTGCTACTGCCGCGAGCCAGGAACCTACGACCCACCGCAGCTCTAGGAGCGGCGCGGCCACAGGCCTGCGGCACTTTGCAGTCTGGCGCGCCAAGCGCTGAAGCAAGACGCTAGATGTGAGACAACCACGCCATGGAATTCGATCCCACCAGCGAGGTCGTCAAGCTCTGCCTACGGGCGATGGCGCTGGAAGAAAAGGGCGAGCTCGAAGGCGCCAGCGAGCTTTTTCTGCAGGCTTGGAAGAGCGCACGATCCGACCTGGAGAAGTTCATTTCCGCGCACTACCTGGCCCGTCATCAGGCGAGCGCATCCGAGCGACTGCGATGGCTGGAAAGCGCCCTGGAGAGTGCGTCGCGGGCCAACCAGGCCGCGGTGGCGAGCGCCTTTCCTTCGCTCTTTGCACGCATTGCGGAGTGCCATGAGGAGTTGGGCAACGCCGCAAAGGCCAAGGAAAGCATGGAGCGAGCGGCCTCGGCTCCGACGCTTCCCGCCGACCAAGGTCCCTTCTTTCACGGCACCAAAGCCGATCTGAAGATTGGCGATGTGCTGACCGCCGGCGGTGGGTCCAATTACGTGCCTGGACTGCGCATGAATCACATCTATTTCACAGCCCTAATTCATGGCGCTGGCCTAGCTGCCGCGCTTGCCAAGGGCGAAGGAAGCGAGCGCGTCTTTGTCGTCGAGGCGAGCGCCGCCTTTGAGAACGACCCCAACGTCACCAACACAAAATTCCCCGGCAATCCGACCCGTTCCTATCGCAGCCAGGCGCCGCTGCGAATCGTTGGCGAAGTAAGCGATTGGCGCAAGCAGAGCCCCGAAGAGCTGCAGCGATGGAAGGAAAAGCTGGCGCGCAACAAGGGCGACATCATCAACTGACTTCGCGGCCGCAATTGCAGCTACCTGCTAGCGGCCGCAGTCCGTTTCCGGTCGTCTGCATCTTCGAGGGCCAGGGCTTAATGCAGCCTGTCTACTTCAAGCGTGACGCCTTCGTTAAAGATGTTGATGGCGTCCCATCTGTGGGTCTCAGCGTTTTGGCGCTTCTTGAAACCAATCAAGGTGAGCAAGAGTGTCGCAGTCCCAAGG
>JAHEAK010000307.1 GCA_024642805.1 Kofleriaceae bacterium
CCGGGAGGCGACGCGTGGGACGACGCGTGGGACAGCGCGGGGGACGACGCGGGAGACGACGCGGGGGACGGCGAGGGCGTCTGCTCGGGATCTTCATCCACGCACCAACCCTCATCCAGGCTCTTACTTGCCAGTCTGGCTTCGCCGATCATGAGCCCTGGTAAGTGCAACTGCGGGGCCGACGTCCAGCCAATTGCTCGCGCTCCAAGTAGCAGAGCTCAAACAACTCGCCGCCGCTATTCTTGGTACAGACTGTTCGGGCCTTGCACACGTGTCGTCTGCGACCCTCAAGCCGCGGGGCATGGCCCCCCAATTCGCGGCTAGGCGATCTTAGTTCTGGGCGCCTAGCTCGCGCGCGACGACGTGACAGGCGACGCGGTGGGCCTTACCGATGACGACCAGCTCCGGGTTTTCCTTCTTGCAAATCTCTTCGGCCTGCGGGCATCGCGTGTGAAATGGACAGCCCTTCGGCAATTGAATGGGCGAGGGTACATCGCCTTCCAGGACCTCGGTGTCTCGACGATCACGCGGATCGTCAACCGGGATGGCGCTCAAGAGCGCCTTGGAATAGGGATGCCTGACATCCGTCTCCAAATCGTCGCAGGGTAGTTCTTCGACGATGAAGCCCAGGTACATGATGAAGACGCGCTCGCAGAAGTGCTGCACCACTTTTAGATCGTGAGACACGAACAGGTAGCTCAGCCCGAGCTCGGCGCGCAGCCCTTGCAAGAGGTTGAGGATCTGCGCCTGCACCGAAACGTCGAGTGCAGAGACCGGCTCGTCGGCAAGAATGAGCTCTGGATTGACCGTGAGGGCGCGGGCGATGCCCACTCGTTGCCGCTGGCCGCCGGAGAATTCGTGCGGGTATTTGCGACGAACCGCCTTGGATAGCCCGGCCAGATCCAAAAGCTCGTCGATGCGAGCCGATACGCCGCCCTTGTCGACCACCTTGTGGAAGAGCAGGGCCTCGCGCAGGATGTTCTCGATGGTCATGCGCGGGTTGAGCGAGCCATAGGGATCCTGAAAGATCATCTGCATGCGTCGCTTGAGCGGGCGCAGCTGCTTGTAGCCGAGCGTGCTGATGTCCTTGCCGTCGAAGAGGATGGTGCCGCTGGTTGGATCGAGCAGGCGCACCAGGGTTTTTCCCAGGGTCGACTTGCCACAGCCAGACTCGCCCACCAGGCCCACGCACTCGCCCTTGTGCAGCTCGAGACTGACCCCGTTGACGGCGTGCACCTTGGCCACCTCGCGACCAAAGACGCCGCCGGTGATGGGAAAGTGTTTGACCAGCTTGCGCGCGACCAGGAGTGGCTTGTGTTCTTCGCTCACGCTTGCGACTCCTCCGCTCGAGTGTCAGCCAAGGGCGCGTCGATGAGCTCCTGGGCGAAGAAGCAGCGCGATCGCCGGCCTGCGCCGAGAGTGATAAGCGGCGGCTCCTCCTGCCGACAGCGCTCCTTTTCGACATCGCATCGACCTTGAAAGCGACACCCCGGTGGCAGCTTGCGCAGATCGGGCACCATGCCGGGGATGCTTGCAAACTTGGCACCTGGCACCCGCTTGCCGCGCTTGGGAATCGAGCGCAGGAGCGCGCGGGTATAGGGGTGGCTCGGCGAGTGGAAGATGTCGTCCACTTTGCCTTCCTCGACGACCTGGCCGGCGTACATGACCAGGACCCGATCGCAGACCTCGGCGACGACGCCCAGATCGTGAGTGATGAGGATGACGGCGGTGCCGAGCTCTTCGCGCAGCTTGGCGATGAGTCGGAGGACCTGAGCCTGAATGGTCACGTCGAGGGCGGTGGTGGGCTCGTCGGCGATGAGGATCTCGGGATTGCAGGCCAGGGCCATGGCGATCATGATGCGCTGGCGCATGCCGCCACTGAGCTGGTGGGGATACTCATCAATGCGCTGCTCCGGAGAGGGAATACGCACTTTCTTGAGCATCTCGAGCACGCGAGCGCGGCGCTGCACCTTGTTGAGATCGCGCTGATGCAGGCGAAGAGCCTCGTCGATCTGCCAGCCGACGGTGAAGACCGGATTGAGCGCGCTCATCGGCTCTTGAAAGATCATGGCGATCTTGTTGCCGCGAATGCTCTGCATGCGCTTGTCAGTGGCCTTGACCAGGTCCTCGCCATGGAAGAGCACCTTGCCACCGGTGATCTTGCCTGGAGGCATGGGGATGATGCGCAAGAGGGTCTTGCTGGTGACCGTCTTGCCACTGCCCGACTCGCCGACGATGCCGAGGGTTTCGCCCTTGCCGAGTTGAAAGCTCACCTTGTCGATGGCGTCGATGACACCGTCGTCGGTGTAAAAGGAAGTGCACAGCTCCTGCACATCGAGAATGGCTGCACCCTTGTCGTCCACGCTTTGATCTTGGGCTCGCTTACTCATTTAGAGGGCCTTGGGATCGAGCGCATCTTGCAGCGCATCGGCAAAGATGTTGAAGCACAGGACCAGGATGAGCATGGCGACGGTGGCGGCCCCGATCTGCCAGTAAATGCCGTTGATGAGTTCGGCCTGGCTCTGCTTGATCATGATGCCCCAGCTGGGCTCACCGCGCACGCCAAGACCCAGAAAGGAGATGATGACTTCGGACTTGATGGCGGCCACGAAGAGCAGCGCAAAGTACACCAGCAGAATGTGCATGGTGTTGGGCAAGACGTGCCGAAAGATGATGCGCCAATCGCCGTAACCCATGGCACGCGCGCTTTGGATGTACTCCGCCTCGCGCAGCTTGATGACTTCACCGCGCACCATGCGGCAAGGCCCCACCCATGAGGTGGCGATGAAGGCGATGTACAGACCGGCTATGCCGCGATTGACGGCGTAGGTGAGCATGATGAGCAAGAGCAGGTAGGGAATCGATTGCACCGTCGAGTACAGCCAGACCAGGAAGTCGTCGACGCGCTTGCCGTGGTAGCCGGAGACCGCTCCGAGGATGCCGCCAATGATGGTGCCGACCAGCGCCGAGACCATGCCCACGCCGATGGCGATCTTGGCCGAGTAGATGGTGCGAACCAGAATGCTGCGGCCCTGGCGATCGGTGCCGAGCAAGTGCTGCCAGCTCTCGAAGCTCGGGCTCAGATACTTGTCGCCAATGCGGGCGTCGTAGTTGAGGTCGAAGATGCCGAGCATGACCGCCAGCGCGACCAGGACGTAGCAGCTGATGATGACCAGACATACCAACGCCCAGCGATCGCGCATGATCTTGCGCACTGGCCGACTGCCCCAGAAACCGTCGCGACTCATTTGAGCCTCACGCGTGGATCGACGACCGCGTAGAAGATGTCGTTGAGGATGGTCGAGACAATGAAGAGCATGGAGATGAGCACCGAGAGGGCCTTGATGACCGGGAAGTCATCGGTGTCGAGAGAGGCAAGCATGAGGCTGCCGATGCCGGGAATGCCAAAGAACTGCTCGAGGAGCAGCGAGCCCGTCACCAGGAAGGGGATGGAAATCATCACCCGGGTGATGATGGGGATGAGAGCATTCTTGAGGACGTGCACGAACATGACGCGCTTTTGCGAAGCGCCCTTGGCGTAGGCAGTGGTGATGTGGTCCTTGCCAATTTCCTCGACGAATACGGAGCGATAGAAGCGCGTGTCGTAGCCCATGCCGACGACGACCTGGATCAAGATGGGCAGGATGAGAAACTGCCAACGCTCCCAGAAACCGGGCTCGTAGCCGTGAATTTGAAAGATGGGAAAGAGGAAGGCCAGGAGGTACTGCAATACGACGATGTAGACCAAAAAGCTCACGCTCATGCCGACGACCGCGACGATCATGATGCCACGGTCGAGAGAGCGCCCCCGAAAGTAGGCGGCGATGAGCGCTAGGCACACCGCCACCAGCGTGGTGAGCACGAGAGCGGGCAAGGTCAGGGAGATCGACTTGCCCGCTCCTTCCGAGATCATGTCGCTAACGGGGCGATCGGTCTTCCAGGACCTTCCGAAATCCATGGTGAAGACCTCGCCTAGGTAGGCGACGAACTGCTCGGGATAGCTCTTGTCGAAACCGTGATCGCGATCGAACTTCTCGAGCTGCTCGACGGTGGCGGCCTTGCCCATGAAGGCCGCGCCAGGGCTGCCCTTCATCACATGCAGGCCGAGGAAGACCGTGAAGGTCACGCCCAGCACGATGGGAATGCCCCACAGAAGCCGCCGCAGAATATAGGGCCACACTAGTCTTGTTCCTCGATGTTGACGTACTTGCGCCAACCGTCAAAGGTCTCGTCTGGCAGGACGTTCTTGAGGCGCCCATGCCACAGATAGAAGCGTGTGCGGGCGAGATGCCCGAAGGAGGGCACGTCCTCGATCAGAATTTCACGCATTTTCTGGTACACGGCAGTCCTCTCAGGCCCAGGCTGTAGGGTGCGGCTCTGGTCGTAGAGCGCGTCGTAGGCAGGGTTTTTGTAGTTGAAGTTGTTGGAGCCGGGAGCCTCGTTGGGGCCGTAGAAGAGCTGCAGGAAGTTTTCGGCATCGGGATAGTCTGCGCCCCATGCCAGGCCAAACATCTGCGCCTTCTTCTTCTTGAGCTTGGTCGACAGCTCGGAGAAGGAGTTGATGTTGACGTCGAGTTGCACGCCAATTTCCTTCAGGGCGCGCGCAAACATCTCGGCTTGCTCCTCGGTGTTGCCGCCGCTGGAGGTCTCGAGCAGAAGGTGTGGCAGCCCCTTGCCCTCGGGGTAACCAGCCTTGACCATCAGCGCTTTTGCGCGCTCGAGATCCGGGCCTCGATAAGGCGAGGTGACACCGGCGACGTAGGAGTCCAGTCCTGGCGGCACCGGCGCGTCGTAGAGCACGCAGGTGTTGTTGTAGAAGGCGTCGTTGAGCTCTTTGGTGTCCCAGGCAAGGGAGATGGCCTGGCGCAGGTACTTGTTCTTTTCGCCGCCGACCACCGGATCTTCCATGTTGAAGCCCCGGTAGATGAAGTCGAGCAGGGGCAGGTTGTAGTTGCGGATGCCGGCATCGACGAAGGTCTTGCGCAGGGTGAGATCTTTGTTGAAGACGGCCTCGTGGTACTCGGCGGGTAGCTGGGTCATGTCCAGGTCGCCGACTCGGAACTTGAGCCACATGGGCTGGTCTTGCTCGTAGACGTGGTAGACGATGGCATCGAGAAAGGGAATCTTCTTACCCGCGTCGCCGAGCATGTCCTGAAACTCGGGACTGGCCTCGCTCGGGTAGTAGGCGTCGCGGTAGCTTGGGTTCTTGTCGAGGATGATGCGGCTGCCGCGCGTCCAGGTGCGCAGCATGAAGGGCCCCGTGCCGATAGCGGTGTTGCTGAAGCGATCGCCGTAGTACTCGGCACACTCGCGTGGCACGACGAAGGAATAGCCCATGGCCAAGACGTACAAGAGCTGTGGAAAGGGCCGCACTAGCTTTATCTGCAGCTGGTACTTGCCGCTCGCTTTGAGCCCTTCGACGGGGGCGTCCCAATCGAAGGCGGCGTCTCCGCGCTCACTCATGCGTTTTTGAAAGTCGTCGAAGCCCGCGATGCGATCTTGGAAGATCCACCAGCCCGTCGGCTGATTGTGGGCATCGGCCATGCGCTTGAAGCTGTACTCGAAATCCTTGGCGACCAGCTCGCGGCCCGCTCCGCCCGGAAAACACTCGTCGTCGTGAAAGAGAACGCCCTCGCGAATATCGATGGTGTAGGTCAAGCCGTCTTCGCTCACTGTCGGCAGCGCCTTGGCCAGCAAGGGTTCGAGCTGATAGGGCCGAACCAGGTACTTGTATGTGTAGAGGCCCTCGTAGACCTGCGACTGCACCTCGTTGTCGTAGGTGCTCGAGCTGCGAATCGGATCGAGGGTGCCGAGCTTGGCGCGCACCGAGAAGTGCGCCACCTTCTTGCCCTCTTCCCAGGCCGCTTTGTGCTTGCAGGACACGCTACAGAGGAGCGCGCACAAGGCCAAGAGGGCCATGGCAAGGCGGGGTGGGCGAAGCATGCGCGGCGGGTCTTAACACAGGCGTACCCGTCTCGACGAAGGGGATCGCGATAACGCACTGCATCGCAAGCGTGCGAAAGCACACAGGCGTTCCGACTTTCGATGTAGGTCTGTGTCTGTTACAAGTCGCGCACTGGAATCGGCCGGGATGGACACGCCCACTCGGCACTGGACCAAGGAGATGCATGTCTGAACAAACCGAAGCAGCCGCAGACGAGGCTGGCGATCAGCTCTACACCCCCGTCCCGGGTGAGGCCCAACTCACCCCACGCGCCATCATTTTTGGCTGCCTGCTGGGAGGCGTGGTTTCCGCGATGAACATCTCCTTTGGTCTGAAGATCGGCTGGACGGTGGGTGGCTCGCTGATGGCGGCCATCCTCGGCTACGCGGCCTTCACCATGTTCAGCCGCAAGGCGCCGACGGTTCTTGAGACCAACATCTGCCAAACCACGGGCTCGGCGGCGGGCACCATGGCT